>JBBQMB010000115.1:0-7914 GCA_038328515.1 Sphingomonadales bacterium | reverse complement strand
CCGATCTTCGGCGATTGCCTTTTACGGGCTTGGCATCCCCATCGGATCGCTGCTCGGGGTTGCCATCGGCGGTGTGCTTGCCGACACGGTGGGCTGGCGGACGGCGTTTCTGGTGGTCGGGATGCCGGGTGTCATCATGGCCGGCGTGGTCTGGTTGCTGCTGCGTGATCCACGGCGGCGCGCGGCGGCGGTTGCACTGCGCGCTGCTACCCCGGCAGTGCCGCAACTTTCCGCCAAGGCTGCGATTGCTGCCGTGCTGGGCAATCGGGCCTATCTGCTGGTTGCGGCAGGCGCTGGCCTCGTTGCCTTTCTGAGCTATGGCAAAGCGTTGTGGACGTTGATTTTCTTCATGCGTACCCATGGCCTTTCGGCATCGCAGATGGGGTTGTGGGGCGGCATTATCCTGGGGCTTTCGGGCTTGTTCGGCACCTGGGCGGGCGGCTGGCTGGCGGATCGTTTTGGCCGGCGTGACCGTCGCCACCTGCTCACCGCCCCGGCGATCGGCATGACGGTGGCGGCGCCGATCCTGTTCCTCGCCTATACGGTCGATAGCTGGCAGGCCGCGTTGGCGCTGCTGGTTATCCCGACGGCGCTCAATTCGCTTTATTATGGCCCGGCCTATGCGACGGTGCAGTTATTGGTGGTGCCACAGGCGCGGGCCATGGCGACGGCCATGCTGATCTTTGCGCAAAATCTGATCGGGCTGGGGCTGGGGCCGTTGTTGTTCGGCATGATGTCCGACAGTTTCAAGCCGCTGGCGGGCGAAGACAGCGTGCGTTGGGTATTGTTCGGCGCGGCGTGGCTGGGGTTGTTGCCGGCTTTCTTTTTCTGGCGGGCCAGCCTCAGGCTCAACAGCGCGATTGCCGCCCATGGCTGAACCGCATCGGTATTGACGCTGCCGCCATAATATAGCACTTTAAATGCCATAATATGGAGAGCCGCTGATGCAGGTGTTGCGTACCCCCGACGAAGCCTTTGCCTGGATTGCCGATTATCCCTTTGCGCCGCATTATGCCGAGGTGACCGATGCCGATGGCACGGCGCTGCGTATCCATTATATCGATGAAGGCCCGTCGGATGCCGCCCCTGTCCTGCTGATGCATGGCGAGCCGAGTTGGTCCTATCTGTATCGCAACTTCGTCGCGCCGCTTACCGCCGCAGGGCATCGCGTAATTGCCCCCGATCTCATCGGCTTTGGCAAATCGGACAAGCCGGCGGCGCGGGCGGATTACACCTATGAACGCCATGTCGCCTGGATGAGCGACTGGCTGGTAGCGCTCGATTTGCGCAATATCACGCTGTTCTGCCAGGATTGGGGCGGGTTGATCGGGCTGCGGCTGGTTGCGGCCTTTCCGGATCGTTTTGCCCGGCTGGTCATCGCCAATACCGGCATGCCGACGGGTTCGGGGATGAGCGCCGGCTTCGATCAATGGCTGACGATCAGCCAGACAATTCCCAATTTTCCCGCTGGCATGATCGTCAACATGGGGACGACGCGCGAATTGGCGGCGGCCGAAATCGCTGCTTATGATGCGCCTTTCCCGGATGAAAGCTTCAAGGAAGGCGCCCGGCAATTCCCGCTGCTGGTGCCGGTGACGCCCGAACATGGCTCGGTGGCGGAAAATATCGCGGCGTGGAAAGTGCTGGAGGCGTTCGACAAGCCGGTGCTCACCTGTTTTTCGGATAATGACCCGGTGACCAAGGGCGGCGAAGCGGCGATCATCGCGCGCATTCCGGGCGCCCGGGGGCAGCCGCACTGCATCGTGGCGGGCGGGCATTTTTTGCAGGAAGATGCGCCCGAAGAGCTGGCGGCGCTGATCAACGACTTTGTCGCGAAAACGTGAAAAGGGCCTGAACCCATGCAGTATAGCCATGCGCTGATGCCCGAGCCCGACCAGGCCAAGGCGTTTTTCTTCGGGGATGAAAATGGCCCGATGGTGATGGTCAATTTGCTGAAATTCAGGGAAAAGGCCGAATATCCTGATGGCGAAAACGCCGAAATGACCGGGCGGGAGGCCTATGCGCTATATGGTGCAGCGGTGCTGAAATGCCTTGAAATGGTTGGTGGCAAGGGCCTGTTCAGCGCCGATGTCACCGGGTTGATCCTCGGCCAGGTCGAGGAATTATGGGACATGGTGGCGCTGGCCTATTACCCCAGTCCGCAGGCCATGATGGCGATGGTGGCGCTGCCGGAATATCAGGGGATCGAGCGCCATCGCTATGCCGGGTTGAAGGGGCAGCTCAATATCCGCACCGGCGTCAATGGGCTGCCGGGCCTGTGAGCGCGCTGTCGTTCGATGTGTTCTGGTCGTTCCGGTCGCCCTATTCCTATTTGCTGACGCCGCGATTGGTCGATCTGGTGCGCGATTTCGATGTGAACTGCAATGTGCGGATTGTTTACCCGATTGCCGTGCGTCAGGCGGATTTCTTCAGCAATGTCGATCCGTTGTGGGTGTTCTATTTGATGAAGGACACGTATCGCACCGCGCAATTTCTCGGGATGAACTATCGCTGGCCAAACCCCGACCCGGTGAAAATGGACCCGGCAACGCGCAGTTACCCCAAGCAACAACCGCATATCCATCGGCTCAGCCATCTGGGCGTGGCAGCGGCGGCACGCGGGCGGGGGCTGGAATTCATTGCCCAAGTCAGCGCGCTGATCTGGGATGGCGCGACCGATAATTGGCACGAGGGTGACCATCTGGCGCGCGCCGCGGCACGCGCCGGGCTCGATCTGGCCGAAATGGACGCGGCGGTGGCGGCGGACGAGGCGCATTATGTTGCGCAGATCGAAGCCAATCAGACCGACCAGCGTGCCGGTGGCCATTATGGCGTGCCGCTGATGGTGATCGATGGCGAGCCGTTTTTCGGGCAGGACCGGTTCGATCAGTTGAAGTGGCGGCTCGAACAAAGGGGCCTGGCGCGGCGCTGATCAGGCGTTGCCGGCTTCGAGCCGATAGCTCCACAGCGCCAGCAGCAGCGCGGCGCCCGATGCGAGCCAGAGCCCGCTCAGCCCGAGCAGCGGCCAGATCGCCGCGCCGCCGACAGCGCCGCCGACCATCGCCAGCCAAAGCGCGAGGAATGGCACGAACGCGAAGCGTGGCCGCCCGGTCAGAGCGCCCGCCAGCCGTTGGCCGATCTTGACGAGGTTGCCGGTCATATAGGTCAGGCTGACGCGTACATCGCCATCGGCTTCGAAAACAGTGTTTTCCGACCCCATGGCAAAGGCGGTGACAAGAAAGGCCGCACTTAGCCAGCCCTGTGCCGCGAGCAGTGCCGCCAGTGCCAAAGCCGTCGCCAGCAGCAGCAAAACTGCCGGTCGGTGCCAGCGTTTTGCCGCGCGGCCCGCCAGACTGCCGGTCATCACGCCGGTAACGAACATCAGGATGAGGGTTGCGGCGAGCGTGGCATTGCCGCTGCTGGTCATCACGCCGACACCGAGCCGGGTCGAATTGCCGCTCATGAACGACAGGAAAAAGCCGCCGGTGGCGATGAAGCCCGTGGCATCGACAAAGCCGGCGAGCGCCGCAAGCCCGGTGGCCAGGCGCTGGTTATGGCGATCGAGATCGTGCATCGCGGTTGTTATAACGGTTTTTGGCGATTTGTCCGGGTGCGCCGCCGCCAGGCGATGATGCCGCCGATGATCAGGCCGAGGCCGCCCGCTGCCCAGCCGGCGAGTTCGCGCAATTGCGGATAGACGCGATCCCGCATGGCGTTGGCTTCGACCTGTTTCGGCGCGCTATAGCCCGACGGCATGTCGAGCACCCGATCCTGGCGGGCGAAGGCGGCGTAATCGGCCTGCATGGCGCGCACACGGGTCGGATCGGCGGCGGCGAGATCGCGGGTTTCGCCGGGGTCGCTGGCGAGATTGAACAGGCTCCAACCGCCATCGCCATAGGGCGGCAGGTTCTTGACGAGTTTCCAATCGCCTTTCCAGATGACGGCGTTGCCTGCCAGTTCATAGCCGATGGCTTCAGTGGCGGGGTGGACGCTGGTGGCACCGGTCAGCATGGGGGACAGGTCATGGCCGACCAGCGCTTTGGCGGGTGGGGCACCGGCCAGCGCGAGCAAGGTGGGGGCGATATCGGTGACGTGCGTGAAACCGCGCGCGATGCCGCCTTGCGGCAGGGCGGGGTTGCCCGGCCAGGCGATGATCAGCGGCACGCGCAGCCCGCCTTCGCTGGCCGAAAATTTATAGCCGCGAAATGGCGCGGCCAGCGCGCTGGCAAAGCTGGTGCCGACGGCGGTGAAGCTGCCGGGGCGGCCCTGCTGATCGGGGCGGGTGTTGTAATAATATTCGACGCCGAAGCGATTGAGCGCGCCCACCATCGGGTCGATGGCTTCGGGGCCATTGTCCGACAGAAAGACGAAAACGGTGTGGTCATATTGCCCGCTGGCCTTGAGATGCGCAACGAGGCGACCGATTTCGCGGTCCATCGCGGTCGCCATGCCGCCATAGGCCGCCATAGCGCGAGCGCGCTGGGCCTTTTCAGCCGGTTTCAGCGCGGCCCAGTTTTCGGTGGTTCCCATCGTGACCATCGCGGTATCGGCGGGCACCATGGTCGCGGCGATGGCCCCGGCGCGGCGGCTGGCGCGCAAGGCCGTCCAGCCGGCGCTGTAACGGTCTTTGTAAGCAGCGATATCGGCGTCGGGGGCCTGTACCGGGATATGGTTGGCGAGAAAGTTGACGCTGGCGAAAAAGGGTTTGCCGCTCGCCTTGCCGGCATCGATGTAGCTGATGGTTTTGTCGACGATGAAGCGCGACGAATAGAAATTCGCGGGCAGGGTGGCGGGCTTGCCGTCTTCGGTCCAGGCGGCGGTCTTGTAGAGCAGCAGATTGGCTTTTTGTTCAAAATTGTCGGCGCCCGACTGGCCGAGCGCGAAGGCGTGATCATAGCCTTTGCCAGTGGGCAAATTGGCGGGCCGGTTGCCGAGATGCCATTTGCCGATCTGATAGGTGCGATAACCGGCGGCGCGCAGGCGATCGGCGATGGTGATGGCATCGGGGCGCAATTCGCCGCCATAGCCGGGCTTGTCCTGATGCGCCGGCGGCATGGTTTCGGGCATGTTGCCAAGGCCGGCGCGGTGGTTGGGCAGGCCGGTTTGCAACATGGCGCGAGTGGGGGCGCAACTGCCGGCGACGTGGAAATTGGCAAAGCTTGTGCCATGTGCTGCCAGCGCATCGATGTTGGGGGTGGCGATTTCACCGCCAAAGGCACCGACATCGGTGAAGCCCCAATCATCGGCGACGAGGATGACGATGTTGGGGCGTGGCGGTGCCGGGAGCAGCGGGATGGCGCCCGGCGTGGCGGGAGTGAAAGCGGTGGCGAGGAGGAAGGTGGCGGCGATGAGGGCTATTCTCCCTCCCCCCTGTGGGGAGGGCGACTCGTGAAGCGAGCGGGGTGGGGGTTCGTGAGTGGCCACAGGCGCGACCCCCACCACGCTCGGGCTGCGCCCGAGTCGCCCTCCCCGCAGGGGGGAGGGAGTTGGTCTTTTGTCCGTCATGCCGCCAGCAGCGGCGCCAGGCAGTCGGTGCGCGCCAGCAGTGGTTCGAGCCCGGCGCGGGCGGCTGCCGGCAGCGCGGCAAAGCGTGCCCGCAGGTCGGCAAGGCATTTTAGCTGATATTTGAAACAGCCCTGCGTGTAGTCATGCCCCATCGCATTGAAGGTGAAGCTATCGGCATTGGCAGCAAGCGCGTTGGCATTGGCGGCAAGGAAGGGGAAGTAGAGTTCACCGATGATGCCGAGCAGCGTTTCAACGACCGGTGACAGCGGCGCTTCCGGGGCGTCCCATTCGCCCTTGATGCCCGACATGTCGTCGATATGGAGCAGCCAGCGCAGGACATAGGGGTAATCGCGGCGCAGCATCGCTTCGGGCGTTGGATCGACGCCCAACTGCGAAATCTGGCCATAAAGCCCGAATTCGGCGAGCGAGGGCCGGGAGCCGAACAGGCAATGGCGATTGGTGACATGGGTTTCGAGCGCCGCCATGACAGCGCGGGTGGAGGCCTGGATGAGGAGGAAGTTTGCCTCGGTACAGCCGACGATGGCCATGCGGCCGACCTGACGCTGGCGGAAAAGTTCGGCAGCGGCCTGAGAGTGGTCGATGCTACCGCCCTTCATCTGGTCGAAAGCCAGCCAGCGGCTCATCTGGATCTGATCGACGTCGCGCAGCCAGCGATAGCCGAACATCGCCTTGGTCAGCCATTCATCGGCGAAATCCTCGATCAGGTGCGCCAGAAACGCCTGTGCCGGATCGGTGGGGACGATGCCACGATCGGCATGGCGAGCCTCCAGATCATAGATCAGCGGGGTGGAATCATTGGCAAAGCTGCCATCGGGGTATTCGAGAATCGGGATGACCGGCGCCTTGACCTTGCCCGTCGTGGCCGCCAGCGCGCTGCCATGCGCCCAGATATGCGGCAGACGGCGATAGCGCAACACGGCGCGCATTTTCATCGAATAGGGCGACCCGAGCGCGCCATAGAGCGTGTAGTGATCGGCCATCAGAGCCCCCCGATTTTACAGCAATTTTCGTTGCGTGATGGTGCTGCTGCCAGCGGGCAGGGTCAAGATCATGCCATCTTCGCCGATGGTGATCGGCCCAGCGAAATGCCTCGCCGCGTCACCCAGGAACGCCGGATAGGCGAAGCGATACGGCATTTGCGGAACGATATGATTGAGCAGCAATTGTTTGACCCCGGCGGCGCGCGCCGCGTCGGCGGCCTGTTCGGGGCTGGTGTGATAATTGACGATGTCGCGGGTGATCTGGGCGGTGTTGGCGACGCCCTTGGCGACCAGCGCATTGGTGAGCAGCGCAACGAGTTTGGGTTGCAGTGCTTCATGGACCAGTAGATCGGCGCCGCGCGCGACCGCGACCAGTGATGGCGAAGGTGCGGTATCACCGCTGAGCACCACCGAGCGGCCCTTGTAATCGAAGCGATAGCCGACGGCGGGTTTGACGGGGCCATGATCGACCGGAAAGGCGGTGATTTTGACGCCGCCATCATCGACAATGACAATTGGCGCCGTGCCAATGGCAAAGGGCAGGGCGATGGCGCCGGCGCCGTCCGGGGGCATGATGGCGGGGCCGTGGTGGGCCGTGCGATAGCCATTGTCGAGCGCATAAGCCTCGTTGAAGCCGGCGACGACGCGTTCCACGCCGGGCGGGCCATGCACAGGCAACGGCGCCAGATTGGGCTTGCCCGACCAGCGCATCAGCAACATCGGCCCCATCCCGTCGATGTGGTCGGAATGGAAATGGGTGAGGAACAGCGCTTCGACCCGGCCGGTCGGCATGCCCATCAATGTCAGGTTGCGGCCCCCACCTTCACCGGCATCGATGACGTACAGGCGCTTGCCGGCGATGATGAGGGTGCACGGCCCGGCGCGCGTGGGATCGGGCAGCGGTGATCCGGTGCCGCACAACACGACGTGCAGGCCATCGGGCAAGCCGGAGGTGGCATCGCGCCCGGCGCGGTCATCGATGACGCGAGCGAGCAGCGCGGTGGCGATCCGGGGCTGGAACAGCTTGAAGCTGCCGACCGCCAGCCCGGTCATGACAAGCGCTGCGAGCGCGACCTTGCTGGTTGTGCGCATGCTGTCTCTCACTCCCCGGCGTCGGTTGCTGCGCGGCACTTTTTTCGGTTCTCAGCATAGCCGGAGTTATGGCATTATCAATGCCGAAATCTTGCATTGTCTTTTTTGAGATGCTAGTGGTTAAAACCACACGTTTGGTACCCACTTGGGGAATGGCCGTTCCCGACCGCAATAAGGACATTATGCCTCAGCTTCTCGCATGAGCCGCCAACCCCATAAGCTGAGAGCGAGCATCGCGGCATTTGCTCCAAAATCGAGCGCGAGCCAGCGATTAAAGATTGGCACTTCGAAAACAAACCAATAGTTGAACCCGAAA
>JBBQMB010000114.1:0-7926 GCA_038328515.1 Sphingomonadales bacterium | reverse complement strand
CTTCCCCCCCCATTCGCCCCCCGCCCCCTTCCCCCCCTCCCCACCATCCCCCCCACATCCCCCCCCCCCCCCCCCCCCGGGGGGGGGGGGGGGGGGGGCGCCCCCCGTTCAGCGGGTGGGATCGGAGTCGCTTGACGGGCCGACCCCACCCCCGACCCCTCCCGTAAACGGGAGGGGAGCAGAAGAGCCCGATGACCACCGAAATCGATTATTACGAGCTGCTGGAATGCCAGCACGGCGCCGATGATTCGACGCTGAAAACATCCTACCGCCGCCTCGCGATGAAATGGCACCCGGACAAAAACCCGGGCGATACCGCGGCAGAACAGCGTTTCAAGGCGATTTCCCAGGCCTATGATTGCCTGAAAGACCCGCAAAAACGCGCCGCCTATGATCGCTACGGCCATGCTGCCTTCACGCAAGGTGGCGGCAGCGGCGGTGGCGCGCAGGATTTCGGCGGCTTTTCCGACATTTTCGAAAATATCTTTGGCGAATTCATGGGCGGCGGGCGCCAGCAGCGCGGTCGCGGTGGCGCCCAGCGCGGCCAGGACCTGCGCTACGATCTCGAAATGACGCTGGAGGAAGCCTTTACCGGCAAGGCGGCAACGCTGACGGTCGAAGTCGCCGCCAAGTGCGAACCCTGTGATGGCAGCGGCGCCAAACCCGGCACGTCGGCACGCGCCTGCACCACCTGCGGTGGCCAGGGCCGGGTCGGCATGCGCCAGGGCCTGTTCACCGTCGAACGCACCTGCCCCGCCTGCCAAGGTGTTGGGCAGGTCATCGCCGATCCTTGCGACACCTGCCGCGGCGCCGGCCGTGTCGAAAAAGAAAAAACCCTCAGCGTCAACGTCCCGCGCGGTGTCGATGATGGCACCCGTATTCGTGTCGCGGGCGAAGGCGAAGCCGGATCGCGCGGCGGCCCGACGGGCGATTTGTATATCTTTGTCCATCTCAAACCGCACGCGGTGCTGAAGCGCGACGGCACGACGCTGTTTGCCGTGGCACCAATTTCGATCACCACGGCGGCACTCGGTGGCGACATCGAAGTGCCAGGGCTCGACAAGGATATCGCGGTCGTGCGGGTTCCGCATGGCACCCAGACCGGCAAGCAGTTCCGCGTGCGCGGGCGCGGCATGCCGGTGCTCAATGGTGGTCAGGCCGGCGGCGGTTTTGGCGATCTGGTCGTCCAGGTCGAAGTTGAAACGCCCGTCAAGCTGACCAAGCGCCAGCGCGAAATCCTCGAAGAATTCCAGACGCTGGAGGCGGCCGAAGGCGGCAAGAACAACCCGCGCCAGGAAGGCTTTTTCACCAAGCTTAAAGACGCCTGGATCGAGCTGACCGAATAACCGTTTTTTCCGCGGTGCGCGCCCGGGGCCGGTAGCCATTGCCGCCGCGACATGGCAAAGCCCGCGCTTGCCCAACGGAGCTTGCCCAATGATCGACGCCGAATGGTGGGACTATGAAGACGCCACCGAACTCGCCGAAGCCGTCGCCGGCGATGTCGGCTTTATCATCGAACAGGCGCTCGAGGCGCGCGGCCGCGCCATTGTGGCCTTCCCCGGTGGCGAAACGCCCAAGGAAGCGCTGGCGCTGCTCGCCGCCCGCAAGCTCGAATGGGCCGATGTGACGATCGTGCCGACCGATGATCGCCTCGTGCCGCCAACCGACCCGCGCTCCAATGTCGGCATGCTCGCCAAGCTGTTCCTGCCGCGCCGCGCCCGAGTCGTGCCGCTGTGCGCCGGCGAAACCGATCCGCAGGCCGCCGGCCGCGCCGCCGATGAACGCCTTGCCGATCTCGAATGGCCGCTCGATCTGGCGTGGCTCGGCGTGGGTGATGACGGCCATGTCGCCTCGATCTTCCCCGGCCCCGATTATGATGGCGCGCTGAATGGCCCCAAGGTGCGCCGCGCCATGGGCATTCGCCCCGACCCGATGCCCGCCGACATGGCGGTCAACCGCGTCACCCTGACCAAATCGGCGCTGGTGTCGGCGCGCACCGTCACGCTGGTGCTGAAAGGCGCTGCCAAGCGCAAACTGGTCGAAAAAGCCCTTAAGGATGGAGCGTCGAGCAATCTGCCGATCGGGCGGCTTCTCGCCGATCTTGAAATGGATATCGATATTCACTGGTGTGCGTAACCTGCCGGCTCGCGCCTGGGGCAATGACGAGACATAGCAAAAGCGTAGCCGAGCGGGTGCAAGTCATTTTATGAAATCTCGGTCGCAACCCTTTGCATGGCGGGCGCCCTGGCGCGTGGCTGCGGGGTTGTTATTGCTTTAACCTGGTAAAATTTGCACGATTATTGCGCAAAAACCGGTTGACCTTATAATTTCCGTGTCCTAAGCCCCCCGCCTGACGTGTGAAATGAAGGGCGCGACAATGAGCGCGAGAATAGCTGGCGATTTGACCGGCGCGGAAATCGTGGTGCAGGCGCTGACCGACCTTGGGGTCGAGGTGGTGTTCGGCTATCCCGGCGGCGCCGTTCTGCCGATTTACGATGCGATTTTTGCGCAGCAGCGCATCCGCCACATCCTTGTCCGCCACGAACAGGCAGCGGTTCATGCCGCCGAAGGCTATGCGCGGTCATCGGGCAAGGTCGGCGTTGTGCTGGTCACTTCAGGGCCCGGCGCGACCAACGCCGTGACCGGGATCACCGACGCGCTGATGGATTCGGTGCCGTTGCTGGTGCTGACCGGCCAGGTGCCGACGCATCTGATCGGCACCGATGCCTTTCAGGAATGCGACACCGTGGGCATCACCCGCCATTGTTCAAAGCATAATTACCTGGTGAAGGACACGGCGCGGCTCGGCGCTGTCATGCATGAGGCATTTTATATCGCGCGCTCGGGGCGGCCGGGGCCTGTCGTCATCGATATTCCCAAGGATGTGCAGATCCAGCGCGCCCGCTATGAAAAGCCCGGCGTGATCGGTCACAAAACGTACAAGCCGCAGCTGAAGGGTGACCGCGCCAGCATCGAAGCCGCGGTCGTGATGATCGCGGCCGCTGAACGGCCGATTTTCTATACCGGCGGCGGCATCATCAATTCCGGCCCGGTGGCGACGCAGTTGCTGCGCGACCTCGCCAAGCTGACCGGTGCGCCAGTGACCAGCACGCTGATGGGGCTGGGCACCATGCCCAACGAGCATCCGCAGTTCCTCGGCATGCTCGGCATGCACGGCAGTTACGAAGCCAATATGGCGATGAATCGCTGCGACCTGATGGTCTGCCTTGGTGCGCGTTTCGATGATCGGGTGACCGGGCGATTGGATGCGTTTTCGCCAAATTCCAAAAAAATCCATGTCGATATCGACCGCTCGTCGCTCAACAAGACTGTGCGGGTCGATCTCGGCATATTGGGTGATGTCGGCGGTGTGCTCGAAGACATGATCAAGATCTGGCGGGCGCGCGGCCACAAGGCGGCGGACCTTGACCAATGGTGGGCGGATATCGCCGGCTGGCGGGCGCGTAACAGCTTTGGTTTCGAGCAAAAGGGCGCGGATTTAATGCCGCAGCACGCCATCAAGCGGCTGTATGACCTGACCCGCGACAAGAACCCGATCATCTCCACCGAAGTCGGCCAGCACCAGATGTGGGCGGCGCAGCATTTCGGCTTCCACGCGCCTAACAAATGGCTGACCAGCGGCGGGCTCGGCACAATGGGCTATGGCCTGCCGGCGGCGATTGGGGCGCAGATCGCGCATCCGGGCGCGCTGTGCATCGATATTGCCGGGGAAGCCAGCATCCAGATGAACATCCAGGAACTGGGCACGGCGACGCAATATCGGCTGCCGGTGAAGATTTTCATCATCAACAATCAATATATGGGGATGGTCCGCCAGTGGCAGGAGCTCAACCATGGCGGGCGCTATTCGGAGAGCTATTCCGATTCGCTGCCTGATTTCGTGATGTTGGCGCAGGCTTATGGCTGGAAGGGGATCACCATTCATGGGCCCGATGATCTCGATGCCGGGATTGCGGCGATGCTGGCGCATGATGGCCCGGTGATCGTCGATTGCCGGGTGTCCAAGCTGGCGAACTGCTTCCCGATGATCCCGTCGGGGGCGGCGCATACCGACATGATCCTCGATGCGCGCGATGCCCAGGGTGAGCGCGACGAAGACGCAAAGGCGCTGGTGTGATGATGGACCTATACTTCACCTCCCCTCCGAACGGCACACGCTTTCGATCATCGTCGATAATGAATCCGGCGTTCTCGCCCGCATCGTCGGGCTGTTTTCGGCGCGTGGTTATAATATCGATTCGCTGACAGTGGCGGATGTATCGGGTGACCATGCCATCAGCCGGATCACCATCGTCACCAACGGGCCGCCGCCGGTGATTGACCAGATCATGGCGCAGCTTGACCGGATCGTGCCGGTGCACCGGGTTATCGATTTGACCGATTATGGCCCGCATGTGGAGCGCGAGATGGCGCTGGTGAAAGTCGCCGGCAAGGGCGCCGAGCGGGACGAGGCGCTGCGCATTGCCGATATTTTCCGGGCGCGGCCGGTGGATACGACGACGGGGTCGTTCGTGTTCGAGGTTTCCGGGCCGACGAGCAAGGTTGACCAGTTTATTGCCCTGATGCGCGAGGTTGGGTTGGTTGAGGTGGCACGCACCGGCGTGGTGGCGATCGCGCGGGGAGCCGAGGCGGTTTAGGATTTTTCGAGCAAAAGCAACCTTCATCCCGGGCTTGACCCGGGACCCAGTTTTTTCTTCCAGGGTGCGAAGTAAACTGGGTCCCGGGTCAAGCCCGGGATGACAGAAATTACAGGAAGAAGCAGACGATGCGCGTTTATTATGATGCCGATGCCGATGTCGGCCTGATCAAGGGCAAGAAGGTCGCGATTCTGGGCTATGGTTCGCAGGGCCACGCCCATGCGCAGAATTTGCGCGACAGCGGCGTCAAGGAAGTCGCCGTCGCGCTGCGCAAGGGCTCGGCGACCGCCGCCAAGGCCGAAGGCGCTGGCTTCAAGGTGATGAGCAATGCGCAAGCCGCAGCCTGGGCCGATGTCATCATGGTACTGGCCCCCGATGAACATCAGGCCGGCATTTATGCCGAAGACCTTCACGCCAACATGAAGCCGGGCGCGGCGCTGGCCTTTGCGCATGGCCTCAACGTGCATTTCCAGCTCATCGAACCGCGCGCCGATATCGATGTGTTCATGATCGCGCCCAAGGGCCCTGGCCATACGGTGCGCAGCGAATATGCGCGGGGCGGCGGCGTGCCGTGCCTCATCGCCATTCATCAAGACGCCAGCGGTAATGCCCATGACGTCGCGCTGTCCTATGCCAGCGCGGTTGGCGGCGGGCGTTCAGGCGTGATCGAAACCACCTTCAAGGAAGAATGCGAAACCGATCTGTTCGGCGAACAGGCGGTGCTGTGCGGTGGCCTCACCCACCTAATCCAGGCCGGGTTCGAAACGCTGACCGAAGCCGGTTATGCGCCGGAAATGGCCTATTTCGAGTGCCTGCATGAAGTGAAGCTGATCGTCGACCTGATGTACGAAGGCGGCATCGCCAACATGCGCTATTCGATCAGCAATACCGCCGAATATGGCGATATCACCACCGGGCCGAGGATCATTACCGCCGATACCAAGGCCGAAATGAAGCGGGTGCTCGCCGATATCCAGGGCGGGCGCTTTGTGAAGAACTTCATCCTCGATAACCGCGCCGGCCAGCCGGAATTGAAGGCGGCGCGGATTGCCGCCAAGGCGCATCCGATCGAGGAAGTTGGCGCGAAATTGCGGGCGATGATGCCGTGGATTGGCAAGAACGCCTTGGTGGACAAGGCCAAAAACTGAGCGACGGCGAGCGTAGCTCGGCGTGACTCAGTTTGGCCCGGCCAGCGAGACGGGGCGGTCTTTACGCCCCGGACTCGTCTGACGCCAGCTTGGGCTTTGCCCAAGCTTTTTGCTTGCTTTGAATATCTACCCCTCTCCCCGCTCGCCGTTGGCGTGTGGCCTCTCCCGCTTGCGGGAGAGGGTGCGGCTCAGGGCTCGTTGCCGTATTCATGGGCGTCCCAGAACGCCTCGCCCTTGGCGATATTGCCCGGCACATCGGCGAGCCATTTGGCGTCGGCATCCTTGCTGCAATTGAGGTAAAGCTTGCCGCCGACGATGTGCCAGATCGTCGGGTCGGGCCCGGCCAGCCGGCCTTGTGACGCAGCCCAGGCGCAATGGCCGGAAAATTGCGGCACATAATCATCGGGCGCTTTGACGAACGCATCGCGGTTGGCAGCGCTGGTGAAGCGGAAGGTCACGCCATCGTGCACAGCGGTGAAATCGGCGCTGCCCAGCACCGGCGTGCCGGCAAAATAGCTGGTCACATCATAGCCGCTGACCGCCGGCTGGTCGCCTTTGGGGCCGAGCCAATAACCGGCGCTGGCGGGTAGCGCACCGGCAACCAGCAGTAACATCGCAATCAGCAGGCGTTTCAACACAGTCAAACTCCTCAATCTTCGCACATCAGTGCTGCCTTCACGCGCACCGAGCGCAGCGCAATCTGCACCTCATGGAGAAAGAACAACAGCCCGCAGATCAACAGCGCCATGACCGTGATGAACAGCGGCGCGACGATTCGGCTCGCGGAAATGCTGAAAAGTTCGCCAACGAACAGAATCGCGATGACGATGCAGATCCCCAGCGCCGAAAGGGTGCACATGACGATGGCCCAATTGGCGCTGCTCATGCGGCGGTCGAGCAGGCGCAGTTCGGCATGGCTGTCGCGCCAGCGTTCGGGCGATATGAGGCGGTCCATCGCGATGATCTCAGCCTCGATGCGACGTGCCCGGTCGACGACCCGGCCGATCCGTGCCGCCAGCACGCCCAGGATGCTGCCGATACCGGTGAGCAAAAAGACCGGCGCTACCGCCAACTGGATATTGGCGGCGATCGCTTCGACAGGAACGGGGGTGACCATCGCCCGTTGATGGGGGAATTGCCGTGTTGCCGCAATGCCGGCGATTATCGCGCCGTGTCTGCAGGCCTTACTGAAACCGAACTGTCACAGAATCGAAACAATCACGGTCTAGCGGGTATTGGCTCATGACGGGCGAAAGGTTTGGTGCGGCATGGCCGGAATAGTGGTGCAGGGCAACGCCGCCCCCCCCGGCTCGTCGCCCGAAAATGCGCCAGTGACGGGCCAGCCCGACCTTGAGCGTGGCGCTGGCCGCGCTGCTGTCATTCTGTTCATCGCCCTTCTGGTCGCGGGCCTTGGGTTTGGCAGTTACAGCCTGATGCAGGATATCGGCAAGAGCCAGGTGCCGGCGATTGCCACCGGGGCGCTGTTGCTGCTCGGTCTGGCGCTGCTGACAGCGCTGGCGTTCGAATTCGTCAACGGCTTTCATGATACTGCCAACGCGGTGGCGACCGTGATCTACACCCATGCCATGTCGCCGCTGGTGGCGGTGCTGTGGTCGGGGATGTGGAATTTCCTCGGCGTGCTGATGGCGTCGGGCGCGGTGGCCTATGGCATTATTTCGTTGCTGCCGGTTGAACTCATCCTGCAATCCGATGTGGCGGCAGGCTTTGCCATGGTCTTTGCCATATTGGTCGCGGCAATCGTCTGGAATCTCGCGACCTGGGCTGTCGGGCTGCCGTCATCATCTTCGCACACGCTGATCGGTTCGATCATCGGGGTGGGTGTGGCCAATCAGTTGATGAACGTCGCTGGCGGCGCGTCGGGCGTGGAATGGGGCAAGGCTAAGGAAATCGGGCTGTCGCTGCTGGTCTCGCCGCTGCTCGGTTTTGTCGCGGCTGGCGCGTTGCTGCTCGCCATGAAATTGCTGATCAAATCGCCGGCGCTCTACAAGGAACCCGAAGGGGTGAAGCCGCCGCCGCTGCTGATTCGTGGCTTTTTGATTTTGACATGTACCCTGGTGTCGTTCTTCCATGGCTCGAACGATGGCCAAAAGGGCATGGGG
>JBBQMB010000113.1:0-7933 GCA_038328515.1 Sphingomonadales bacterium | reverse complement strand
CGTCATTGGCGCCGGGCCTGGTGGCTATGTTGCCGCCATCCGCGCGGCGCAGCACGGGCTGAAGGTCGCGTGCATCGAAAAGCGTGATCGGCTTGGCGGCACCTGCCTCAATGTTGGCTGCATTCCCTCAAAGGCGCTGCTTCACGGTAGCGAATTTTACGAGGAGGCGCATTCGGGAGCGCTGGCGAAATTCGGCGTCAAGTTGGCATCGGTTGAACTCGACCTGCCGGCGCTTTTGAATGAAAAAGATAAGGCAGTCAAGGAGTTGACCGATGGCATTGCGTTCTTGTTCAAGAAGAACGAGGTCGAATGGGTGAAGGGCGAAGCCAGCTTCATCGATGCGAAATCGGTCAGGGTCGATGATCGGGTGCTGACCGCAAAGAATTTCATCATCGCGACCGGTTCGGAAGTTGCGCTGTTGCCGGGGATGACCCCCGATGGCGAGGTCATCGTCACTTCGACTGAAGCCTTGTCCCTCGACACGGTGCCGGGGCATTTTGTCGTCATCGGCGGCGGCTATATCGGGCTCGAAATGGGCTCGGTGTGGCGGCGGTTGGGGGCCAAGGTCACGGTGATCGAATATGCCGAGCGCATCGTTCCGGCGATGGATATCGAAGTGGCACAAGCGTTTTCGAAAGTCCTGAAGAAACAAGGTTTTGAAATCCACACTTCGACCAAGGTGACAAGCGTTGCCCGCGCCGAGGCGGGTGCCATCGTCACGGTCGAACCGGCTGCCGGTGGTGCCGCGACGCAGATTGCTGCCGATATCGTGCTGCTCTCGGTCGGCCGCCGGCCCAACACTGACGGGCTCAATATCGATGCCACCGGCCTGACCCTTGATCGCGGTCGGATCATGGTCAACGCCGATTATTCAACCCCGGTGCCGGGCATCTGGGCGATTGGCGATGTCGTGCCCGGCCCGATGCTCGCCCACAAGGCCGAGGACGAAGGGCTGGCCTGTGCCGACAATATCGCCGGGCTGACCGGTTATGTGAACCACGACGTCATCCCCGCCGTGGTCTATACCAGCCCCGAAGTGGCAACCGTCGGCAAGACCGAGGAAGAATTGATCGCCGCCGGTATCGATTACAAGGTTGGCAAATTCCCCTTTGCCGCCAACAGCCGTGCCAAGGCCAATCGCGACACCGAAGGCTTTGTGAAGATCCTTGCCGATGCCAGGACCGACCGGGTGCTCGGCGTGCATATCATCGGCAGCATGGCCGGCACGATGATTGCGGAGGCCGCCATAGCCATGGAATTTGGCGCGTCGTCCGAAGACATCGCCATGACCTGCCACGCCCACCCGACCCACGCCGAAGCCCTGAAAGAGGCGGCAATGGCGGTAACGGGCAAACCCGTTCATATGTAATGCGCGGCAAGGACCGGGACTGTCTCGAGACAAATGGCTGCGTGCTCAGGCATCGCGCAGTTGCCGATGATAGCCTCGATGCTGTGTCACGCGCCATGGGCGAGGTTCATACCGGGGCGCGCCTTTCGCTGAAAAACGCGGCCCTCGACGTGGTAATCCCGCAGGTTACGCGGATTGTGGACCATTATCTCAGGGGCGCGCGACCGGTTCGCGCCCTGTGGTTCGACAAGACGCTTGAAGCCAACTGGGCCGTGCCCTGGCATCAGGATCGTACCATCGCGGTTCGCGAGCGCGTCACGCATCCCGGTTATGGCCCCTGGTCGATCAAAGCCGGTACCGTCCATGTCGAGCCTCCGTTCGCCGTGCTCGGCAATATGGTAACGGCTCGGCTGCATTTTGATGCTTGTCCGCCCGACAACGCCCCCCTTGAAGTCATTATCGGTTCGCACACGAGAAGGCACGCAGTCGCTGAGGTCGCTGCGCTGGTCCGGGCTGGTCCGCAGCGGCTTTGCCTGGCAGCAAAGGGCGATCTCTGGCTGTATCGCACGCCCATCCTGCATCGCTCTGCTCGCGCGACCCGGTCCGGTCGACGCCGGGTATTGCAAGTTGATTTTTGTCGTGAAAGTCTTCCCCCGGGGTTGGATTGGGCCGAATAAGCTCGGGTACCTCTCGCCAACCTGCTTGCAACGCGCGTAAAGCCCAAATCATGCCTAGCATCCGTACCCAGCGCCTCACCCGCCAGATCCATCTCTGGTTCGGACTTGTTGTTGGCTTGCAGTTGCTGGTCTGGGTGATTTCCGGCTTGGTCATGGTCGCCCGGCCGATAGAGGCAGTGCGCGGCGCAGACATGCGAAAGGCAGCGCCAGCGCTGATCCTGCCTGGCGGTGACGGCGCGCTGGCACAGGCCATAGCGGGACTGTCGGCGATCGAGCGCGTCGAACTCGCCAATGTGCTCGGCCGGCCGGCGTGGCGGATTACCGCTGGCGGCAGGGTGCGGCTCGCCGACGCTGGCAGCGGCCAAGCCTGGACGCTGACGGCGCGCGATGCCGCCGAAATTGCCAGGAATGCGACGATGGCATCGGGCACGCCGGTCATCAACCCGATCGATCCCGGCAATCCACCGTTGGAACTGCGCCGCGAAATGGCAGGGTGGCAACTTGATTACCCCGACGGCACACATGTTTTTGTCAGTGCGGCGGGTGAAATCGCTGCGCTGCGTACGCCGTGGTGGCGCATTTATGATTGGTTCTGGGGGCTGCATATCCTTGATCCGATGGGCAGGGAAACCGCGCATGGCCCTGTTATCATTATCGCATCGGTGGTGGCACTGGGCACTGTGCTGACCGGATTGGTCCTGACTGTTTGGCATTTTGCGCGGCGGCGGCGGTGACTTCCGCCAAGACTGCTCCCATAAACTGCGCTGCGCTTTGTCTTGCTGGTAGCTTGTGGGAGAAATTGGTTTGACCAGCGTCGCTGTCTTGCCGGCGGCCGTTGATGCGGTGCGACCGCTGCTGTCATGGCTCGATATGGCCGGCGTTGCCGTGTTCGCCATTTCAGGCGCGCTCGCGGCGGCGCGCGCCAGGCAGACCATCGTTACCTTTGCCTTTTTCGCCGCTGTTACCGGCATCGGCGGCGGCACCTTGCGGGACCTGTTGATCGGCGCGCCAGTGTTCTGGGTAGCCAGGTCGGACTATATCGGCGTCTGCCTTGCCGCTGCTGCCGGGGTGTGGTTGCTGCGCGCTGATCGCTGGCAATTGCCGGCGCTCTTGTGGTTTGATGCCGTCGGCATGGCCGCCTATGCTGTCATCGGTGCTGCCAAGGCCGCGAGCTATGGCCTGCCGCCGCTACCTTGCGTCGTGATGGGCGTGTTGACGGCAAGTTTTGGCGGCATCGTCCGCGATGTGCTGGCGGGTGAGCCATCGGTGCTGATGCGCCCTGAAATCTATGTCTCCGCAGCCGCGTTGGGAGCCGGGTCTTACATCGGGCTCGCCGAACTGGGGATGACGACATGGCTGGCTGGCAGTATCGGTTGTGCCGCTGGTTTCGGGCTCCGCGCGCTGGCCATTGGCCGCGGGCTGGCGCTGCCTGCCTACCGGCGGAACGGTCCCGAATAAGCCGGTTACATGCCGGGCAGTTTGAAGCCTGGTGGCAGTGGCATGCCGGCGGTCAATTTGTTCATTTCGGCGCTGCCGGCTTGATCGGCCTTGTTTTTGGCGTCATTGAAGGCTGCAACAACAAGGTCTTCCAACATTTCTTTAGATTCATACGTCAGCATTGACGCGTCGATATCCATGCCGATGATCCGGCCGCGGGCCGTGGCGCGGACCTTTATGAGGCCACCGCCGCTGGCGCCTTCGACTTCGATATGATCGAGCTTGGCCTGTGCCGCCTGCATCTGTTCCTGAACGCTTTGTGCGGCTTTCATCAGTTCATCGAGACTGGGCATGACGAGTCCTTTCGGGGGCTGCGACGTCGGTCAATTCGGCGTCGGGGAATTTTGTGAACAGTGCTGCGACCAGCGGATCGGCGCGAGCAGCTTCGCGGCGCGCGGCATCAGCGGCGCGTTCGGCCTCGTGCAGGGTGGCGCCGCCGCCGGTGCTGGCGAGTGTTACCTGCCAATCCTGCCCGGTCCATTCGTTCAGCCGATTGCCGATCATGGCGAGTTGGTCGCGCGATTGCCGATTGTCGTGCGCCAGCGTCAGCGCCGGCGGCGCATAGGCAACCAGCCGCAATTCATCGGAAAGCAGATGCGCCAACCGCGGCTCCATGCGATCGCGGAAAAGCGCCACCAGTGCTTCGAAATTATCGGGCAAGGCGGCGAGTTGCGGCGTGGCGCGCGGTGGCGGCGGCGCTTGCGGCGTATTGGCCGGCATCGCTTGGGCGCGCGGGCCGTCGCTGCCGCCGCCGGGCAGGCGCGGCGCCACGGGCGCGTCACGACCGTCTTGCAGGCGCTTCACCAGATCGGCGGGGTCTGGCAAGTCGCTGGCGTGAATGAGGCGCAACAGCGCCATTTCGGCAGCTTGCAGCGGTACCGGGGCGGCCTGGACTTCGGCGAGGCCCTTGAGCAGCAATTGCCAGAGCCGGTGCAGCGCCGGGAACGACAGGCGCTGGGCCCAATCGTGCAAAACGGCCTTTTCCTCGACGCTGAGCGCTGGATCATCCGCCGGGGCGATGCGGGTGCGGGTGATGGCATGGACGAGTTCGAGCAGTTCGCGCAGCAGCATTTCGGGGTCGAGCCCGAGATCATATTGTTCGGCAAGCGCGGCGAGCGCCGCGGGCGCTTCACCCGCCAGCACATGGCCGAACAATTGCCGCACCGCGCCGCGATCAGCCAGGCCGAGCATCTCGCGGATCGCCTGCGCCGTGACGGCGCCGCTCGAATGGGCAATCGCCTGATCGAGCACCGACAGGCCATCGCGGACCGAACCTTCCGCCGAACGGGCGATCAACGCCAGCGCTTCGGGCTCGGCGGTCGCACCTTCGGCGGCCGTTATTGCGGCAAAATGCGCCACCAGCGTTTCGGCAGGCACGCGCCGCAGATCGAAGCGCTGGCAGCGTGACAGCACCGTTACCGGCACCTTGTTGACCTCGGTCGTGGCAAAGATGAACTTTACGTGCGGCGGCGGTTCTTCCAACGTTTTCAAGAGCGCGTTGAAGGCGTTTTTAGACAGCATGTGGACTTCATCGACGATGTAGATTTTGTAGCGTGCCGAAGCGCTGGCATAGCGCACCGCCTCGATGATCTCGCGGACATCGTCGACGCCGGTATTCGATGCGGCGTCCATCTCGATGACATCCATGTGCCGGCCGGCGGCGATGGCAACACAGGGTTCGCAGACGCCGCACGGGCTGATCGTCGGGCCGCCGTTGCCATCGGGGCCGACACAGTTGAGTGCCTTGGCAATGATGCGCGCTGTCGATGTCTTGCCGACGCCGCGAACGCCGGTCAGCAGCCAGGCCTGCGCCAATCGATCCCGCGCGATGGCATTGGCCAGGGTGCGTACCATGGCATCCTGGCCCAACAGCGTATCGAAACTGGCGGGACGGTATTTGCGGGCAAGGACGCGATAGGCCGGCGCTGCCCCAGCGGCGGGCAGGTCGAGGCCGGGGAAGGCGATATCGTCAGCGTCGGACATATGCGGGGTTCTAGCGGGTTGTCGGCGCGGCGGCGAGGGGGTTTTAGGCAAGGAAGCAGGGAAGGGCATGGGCGAAGCCCATGCTGGCGTCAGACGAGTTCGGTTGGCTTGAGGCCAACCGCCTCGCTGGCCGCGCTTGCGCGAGTCGGTGCGCTGCGCTTCACGCTGCTTACCGCCGCGCTGCGCGGTGGGAGCCGGGAACGACCCAGTGCGAGTTCGTTGCGGCTGCTTCCTTCCGGACCTGACCGGGTTGGCGAAAACACTGCCCGCCCGACTCCCAGAGCGCATATGCGGGATCGGGCGGCATCTTGCAAGCTGTCGCCCCGGGCGTGCGGGCGTTATTTCAACTGGCTGGCGAGTTCCGACATGAGGCGGTTGGCAAGCTCGGTGCCGATGCGGTTGATGGACACAGCCGCCGGCGCTTCGCGCTCAAAGCCGGTGGCGCCTGGCACCAGCCGCAAGCGCTGCGGCGCGGGCATGCCGTTGGAAACAAAATCGGCAAGCACGGTCGCGCGCTGGACATCTTTTGCAACGACGTGGAATTGTACCGGGCCGCCATCATCGGGATCAAGCTGTTCGACTTCGATGAGGATACGTGCGCGCGTGGTCAACGCTTCGGTTTCCAGCGCTTGCATATTGCCATCGGCCGCAACCGATTTCGCGCCGCGGGCGGTGCGGATCGCCATGGTGCGATCGACGACCTGAACACCATTTGCCACCAGCTGCCGATTGAAAGCGGCGCGCACCATGGTATCGGCCTGCCGCGTCAGCACACGGTCCTGCGCCTGGGTGATGCGCGCGCGGCCCGATTCGACGCTGGCAGAACTGCGAGATTGCACGCCATTCCAGGTGTAATTGCGTTCGGATTCGGCGTTCATCGTCGTGCGGTCGACATAGGATGATGTGGCTTCATCGGAGAAGCTGGTGTTCCACATCAGCATCATGCGCGGTGCCTTGGCGCGCGCATAGACGGCGCGGAAATTCACGAGCCGCAAATCGGGGCCGTTATAGGTCGGGCGGGGCGTCAGCACCGCGGGTTCGCCATCGCGATAGCCAGCCTGTTGTTCAGACCGCAGGCCGGTCTGGGCGACCGCCATGCTGGCAGTGATCAGGCAAAAACTGGCCAGCAACAGCCGGGTGGGGAACTGGCGCATCACAGGTTGGGTCGCAATTCGACGTAAAAGGCCGCGACCTTTGCCGTTGCAATCGAATTTTCCTGGTAAACGCCGGTGGAAAGCGGCGACAGGAATATCGTGCGCCATGACGAGGCATTTTCAGTCGGCAATTGATTGCCATCAAGGAAGTTCGATCGCGCCTGGATGACCATGGGCTTTTTGGTACAGTTCACGAAGCGGGCAATGACGGTCAAGCCGTTGGTCTGGTTACGTAATGCTGCCAGTTCTTCGACGATCACCGTCTTGCCGAGTTTTTTATCGGTGAATTGCACGGCGCTGAGTTCGATGGGTGTCATCGAGCGCGGCACATTGGCGACGAGCGCCGGGCCACCGCTGGGTGGAGCGCCGCGCGCAGCGCTGGTCTTGCACTTGAGCACCCTGTTTTCGGCAACAGCTGGCGCTGCGGCGACGAGGGCCACCATCAAAGCCAGAGCGAGCGGAGAGCGCATCATGTCAATCCTTTGCGGCAATTGTAACAAAATCGTTGAGGCTGGCCCGGAAAAGCCGATTTTTTTCGGCCAATTTCTTGTCGCGAGCGAGCGCTGCGCGCACCTTGAGATCGTCGCCCGGCGTATCGTCCATACCTTCGACCGGGCGTGAACGAGTCCATACCAAGGTGCACTTTTGGCCATCGAAGGGCGTGACGTCCTTTTGCGGCAGGTCAACGGGGCCATCGGCGCCCGCGAAACCAACTTTGGCCTTGAACGGTGTCTTCAATCTGGTGGTGCCAATGGCGATATTGTCGGGCAATGTTTCCCAATAGCGGATGTCGGCATCGGCCTTCATCGACGAGGAAAAGGCTGAAAACAACATGCCGGCAACCGCCACCCCAGCGCCAATCCCTGCCGTATTGCCATAGCCACCCGAATTGCCCATCAGAGCAAGGCCGGTATTCATGGCGACATTGCCAGCAGTGGCGGTTCCGGTTTTCCAATTTGCCTTGCCATCGAGGATGCCATCCATGGCGCGGCCGCCGCGTGTTGTTGCTTGAAAGTAAACGCTTGATGCCTGAACGGGTTCAACGACTTGTTGCTGGTTTTTGGCACCGGCGATCAGGAACATCGCCTTGGCTTCCGGAAAGCCATTGGCGGCGACAAAAATAACCTTTTCCTTCTGGGTGCCATCATGCGCCTTGGCTGGGCCATGGCCCAGTTCGGCGATCATGAGGACATTGTGATCGGCCGGCGGTGCGACGAGGCCAGGTTGGGTTTCGGTCGCGACAGCGAAATCCGGATCGCCATTGTCCCCTGCAC
>JBBQMB010000112.1:0-8187 GCA_038328515.1 Sphingomonadales bacterium | reverse complement strand
GTGACTTGCGATGGATTCTTCAAACGAAAACGTCTGGCTGAAAACGCTCTAGACACGTTTTCATTCCTGTTGACGCGCCCCCTCCCCCGCTTGCGGGAGCGGCGACTCGCCGACTTCGGCGAGCGGGTGAGGGTGTTCTCTTGCGTCGAAACTTGGCTACACCCTCACCCGCCGCGCCAGCGACGAATGTCGCCTCCGCGACGCCGCGCGTGTCGACTCTCCCGCAGGCGGGAGAGGGGCGCTTCAATCAAACTGCAATCGAGTCTAGCGCAGCTGGCTACCGCGACGACGATCCAGACGGCCCTGGCCGAAGCGCGGTTCGCGCCGGTCAAAGCTGACGGGCGGCGTGACGATATTACAGATGACATGTTCGGCCGAAACGATTGCGGCCGTCAGCGCATCGGCGGCAACAGCGTTGCTGAAGAAATAACCCTGCGCACAATCGATTCCGGCACGCAGCGCCATGGTCAGGTCTTCAGCGGTTTCGATGCCTTCGGCGGTCACGGTCAGGCCCATGTTACGGCCCAGCATCGCGGCAGCGCCAAACACGCTGGCCGCGGCCGCATCGCCGGCACTACCGATCATCAACGTGCCCGAAATCTTCAATTCATCGAGCGGCAAGCGCCGCAGACGATCAAGTGACGAAAATCCGGCGCCAAAATCATCCATTGCCACGCGGATACCCATGGCACGCAGCCGCTGCATCGTTTCCAGCCCCGCCGCCATGTCGGTCATCAGCGATGTTTCGGTAATCTCCACGACCAGCCGCGTTGGCGGCAGGCCCGCGGTGGCCAGCGCATCGGCAAGTTCGGGCGCCAGGTTGCTGCTCTGGATATCCAGCGCCGACACGTTGATCCATAACGAAACCGGCGTCGGCTGCCGCGCCGCCACCACTGCCGCCTCGGCAACGACAATCCGCCGCAGATCGACCAGTAACCCCTTGTGGAGCGCGGTGCGGATCAAGCGTTCGGTGCTGATCGGCGCCGCGCCGTCATCACGCCAGCGGGCCAGCGCCTCGATACCCGCGACCCGCCGGGTGCGAAGGTCGATGATCGGTTGATAGGCAACATCGATGCAGCCGCGTCGGATCGCCGCTGATACCCGGGCTTCAGTGCTCGAACGTTCCTCAGCCTCGCTGAGCAGCCTTGGTTCGAACACCACGATCGACCGGGTCAGCAAACGCTTGCCCGCCAGAAGCGCCAGATCGGCAGCGCGCATCAGGTCGAATGGTACGGCAGCAACGTCGGGCACCTGGGCAATGCCGGCCGCCAAATTGACATTCAAAACAATATCACCCAGCACCAACGTCTGGACTGTCGTACTGGCGAGCGCCTCGGCGACGCGCACCGCCGCAGCGGCATCGGCGCTGTCGACCAGAACGGCAAATTCATCGCCGCCCAGTCGCGCCACGAACAGCCCCGGCAGCGCCGTCCGCAACCGGAGCGCCATGGCCGCAAGCACCTTGTCGCCCGTGGCATGGCCATAACGGTCGTTGATCAGCTTGAAATCGTCAAGATCGACCAGAATGAGTGAAAAAGGCTCAGCGAGAGTATCCGCCCGTGCACAGCGTTCATCGAGTTCCTCCATGAACGCCCGGCGATTTGGCAGGCCCGACAGCATGCAGCGTCGCGCCTCGCGGCTGAGTTCGGCAAGCGCTGCACGTTCATGCGTGGTGTCGCGCATCACCACCACCCAGCCCTTGTCGGGAATCATCTCCGCCTGCACGTCGATAACCCGGTCATCGGTCAGACGCATGACGGTTTCAAACGGTTGGGCTGCTGCCTGCATGATCCTGCCGCGTTGGAGAAAAATCTCCTTTTGGCCCTCGGTATGGAAACCAAGGTTCGGCGCATCCGCCATGAGCCGCGCAAAACTGGCGCCTTCGGGCAGCATTGTCTCATCATAGCCAAGCAGGGTGCGACAATAGCCATTCATCACCAGCACGCGATCGTCACGATCGAGCATGACCAACCCGTGCGGCAGATGCACCAAAGCTGCCTCCAGCAAGGCGCGTTCGGCGCGCATTTCAGCGCGCGCCGTGATCGATTCAACCTGGACGACATAAACATTTCTGGCAGTGATCGTGCTGATCACCGCGTAACTGGCAATACCGACCGCCGCCGCCACGGCTGTCCATCCATCCCAATGCAGCATGAATGCCGCAATCGTCGGCATTGCGATGCATAGCGCCTGAATGGCAACAGTACGCGGCCGGCTTGCCCCGGCGCCATTGGTGACGCCAAGGGTTGCAATTGCGATGCCAAAGGCCAGCAGGTGCATTTCGGGCCGCAAAGGCGCCGCGAGCACGAGATAGGTCATGCCGCCAACGCCTGCCCCCACAAGCACAGTCGACAATGAAAAACCCGTTTCGAGTCGCTTGATGCGACCAATTTCGGTCGGATATCGATCGCGCGCCGCCATTATGACGCCAATTGTCAAAAGAAACCCGGTGGCCGTGACCGCAACCATGAACATCGGCAGCAGACCGCCAACTTCCAACGCCAACCATAGTTCGAGCACCGTGCAAATCAGGCCACCGAAAATTATCGGCCAAAAATACGCCGTGAGACCATTGATGGACTGACCGCGCAAATACTCGGGCAACGGATCGTCAAGCATATGACGAAGCGCCGCCCCAATGGGGACAGTCCGACCATTCGTGCCGTTTAAGCGTTCGCAGAGACTTGCCATCATGTTTATTGTAAGCTGAAGGCGCTTCACTGTCCATTATGATCAAAAGCTTGGTAAGCAGATAAAATGGCGGTCGCCTGCGCTTAATTGTTCGATAGGTGTTTACGAGCAGGTTCCCCGCGAGGCAAAGCGGGGCGTACACGCTTGACACGAAATGGGCACGCGCCTAAGTGCTGCATTCCTCCGACTTTGGGGGGCGCGCGTCCACGGATGCACGCCGGCCGGCGAGTTTTCGCCCGCCGGCGTTATTTCGTTTGGAAAAGGGTGGAATTTGTTCGAAAGCCTTTCAGAACGCCTTGGCAGCGTATTCGAGAAACTCCGGGGGCGCGGTGCGCTGACGGAACTCGATGTCCGCGCTGCCATGCGCGAGGTGCGCATTGCGCTGCTGGAGGCCGACGTCGCGCTGCCGGTCGTCAAGCAATTCGTCGATGATGTCACCGCTCGCGCCATCGGCGCTGAAGTCACGCGTTCGGTCACGCCGGGCCAGCAAGTCGTCAAGATCGTCAATGATGCGCTGGTCGAATTGCTCGGCGGCGGCGCTGATGATCATGGACTGAATATCGATGTGACGCCGCCGGCGGTCATCATGATGGTCGGCCTGCAAGGCTCAGGCAAGACCACAACGACGGCCAAGCTGGCCAAATATCTTACCGAGCGGCGCGCCAAGAAAATCCTGATGGCGTCGCTCGACGTGGCGCGCCCCGCCGCGCAGGAACAATTGCGCGTGCTCGGTGAACAGACCGGTGTCGCCACCCTGCCAGTCATCGCCGGGCAGCAGCCTGTCGCCATTGCCGAACGCGCGCGGCAGACGGCGTTGCTGCAGGGCTTTGATGTCGTGCTGCTCGATACCGCCGGGCGCTTGAACGTCGATATCGCGCTGATGGCCGAAATGGCGGCGATCGCCACCGCAACCCGGCCCGATGAAATTCTGCTCGTTGTCGATGCGCTAACCGGCCAGGACGCGGTAAACGTCGCCAGCGCCTTCAAGGCCGAAGTCGCTTTGACCGGCGTCGTGCTGACGCGCATGGATGGCGATGCCCGCGGCGGCGCAGCCCTCAGCATGCGCGCCATTACCGAGCGGCCGATCAAGTTCGCCGGCACCGGTGAAAAGCTCGACATGCTCGAAGCCTTTGATCCGCAGCGGGTTGCCGGGCGCATTCTGGGCATGGGCGATATTGTCGGGCTGGTCGAACGCGCCGCTGCCAATATCGAACAGGCCGATGCCGAAAAAATGGCGGCAAAGCTGGCCAAGGGCCAGTTTGATTTTGATGATCTGCGCAGTCAGTTGCGCCAGATGAAGGCGATGGGCGGGCTTGGCGCGCTGGCGGGAATGATCCCCGGCATGGCGCAGGCCAAGAAAGCCATGGACAGCGGCGCCGTCGATGAAAAGGCCCTGGGCCGGATGGAAGCGATCATCTGCTCGATGACGAGCAAGGAACGCGGCAAGCCCGAAATCCTCACCGCCAAGCGCAAGATCCGCATCGCCAAGGGCGCCGGGACGACGGTTCAGGAAGTCAACAAGGTCATCAAGATGCAGCTCGAAATGGCCAATGCCATGAAGCGGCTGCGCAAGATGGGTGGCATGAAGGGCATGGCGTCGATGATGGCCAAGATGGGTGGCAGCGGCGGTATGGGCGGGCTCGGTGGCCTGCTTGGCGGCGGCGGCATGCCCCCGGGGTTCGACAAGTTCAAACGTTAATCAACAAAACAGTTCAACGAAGGAAGTAAATACAATGGCATTGGCAATTCGCCTCGCACGCGGTGGCATGAAAAAGCGCCCCTATTATCGCATCGTCGTCACGGATTCGCGCAACGCGCGCGATGGCAAGTTCATCGAAAAAATCGGCACCTATAACCCGCTGCTGCCCAAGGATTCGGCCGAGCGCGTCAAGCTCGATACCGATCGCGCCAGCCACTGGCTCAGCGTCGGCGCCCAGCCTTCGGATCGTGTTGCCCGCTTCCTCGATGCCGCCGGGGTGCGCACCCGCGCGGCCCGCAGCAACCTGACAAAGGGTGAACCGGGCGAAAAGGCCAAGGAACGCGCCCAGGTTGCCATCGACAAGGCAGAAGCCGCTGTTGCCGCCGAAGCTGCTGCCGCTGCCGCTGCCGCGCAGGCAATCATCGACGCCAAGGAAGCTGCAGAAGCTGCTGCGGCCGCCGCTGCCGAAGCCGCTGCTGCACCAGCCGAAGCCGAGCCGGTTGCTGAAGAAGCGGCGGCTGAAGAAGCACCCGCTGCCGACGCGACCGACGAGACGGCTGCCTGATCCGTCACATGGCCCCCGCTGTGGCGGTGGCGCTTGCCCCCGCCATGGCGATGGCGCTTGCCCTTGCCATGGCGTGGCTCGCCTATGAACATGTCGCGCGGTCGGGTGCCAACCCGGCAGCGGGGCTAGGCGACCGTATTGCCGCCCTGGCTTGCGCCGGGGCGGCGATTGGTTTGTTGATACCGGCGGTTCGTCGCCGCCTTGCCCTGGTGCTCACACTGGCGCTGGCGTATCAATTGTCATCGCGCTGGCTCGCCGGCGCGCCTTTGCGCGAGCTTGCCAGCCTGTTGCTGCCGGCGTTGGCAGCGCTGTATCTGTGCCTGCCGCAGCTTGTTGTCATGAAGAAACCGAAATGACCGATGTGACCCTCGCCGCCGTCGCCGGCGCCCATGGCATAACCGGCGAAGTGCGTTTGAAACTGTTCGGGCAAGGGCTGGAAAGCCTGATAGCGCACAAGGTTTTCCACGCCGCCGGCCGCACGCTGACGCTGAAATCGCTCCGCCCCGACAAGATCGGCGCCGTTGCCCGCTTTGCCGAAATCACCGACCGGACTGCAGCCGAAAATCTGCGCGGCACCGTGCTTACCGTGCCGCGTGACAGCCTGCCGCCGCTGGCAGAAGGCGAATATTATCACGCCGATATCATCGGGCTGCCGGTCGTTTCATTGACCGGCGAAGCGCTAGGCATCGTCAGTGCCATCGAAAATTTCAACGCTGGCGATATTCTGGAAATCACCCTGCCCGATGGCAAAATGGTCATGGTGCCGTTCAGGCCGCCGGCAGTGCCCGAAGTCGGGGCAGCAGTCGTGGTTGATCCGGCTTGGCTGGTGTAGTATATACGTGTCGTATATACGGAGGCGGTGATGGCGACAACCAAGGTTTTCAAGTCGGGCAATTCGATGGCGGTGCGCTTGCCGGCGTCGTTCGAGGCTGTCGCGGGGACACAAGTGCAGGTGAGCGAAGAGCAGGGTCGCTGGATTATCGAAACTGTGCCGGTTGGGGGCAAACGTATCGATCTGACGGGGATATGGGGCAGCATTCCAAATCTGGCACTTTTCATGCCTGAGAATGCGGCGTTTGAGGATCGCGAACTGGATTGGGATGGCAAGTCGCTGAAGCATGACTGAGCCGCGCTATCTGCTCGATACGAATATTTGTGTGTACATGTTCGAGGCGCGTTCGCCGCCTTTGCGGGCGCGCGCCGCTGCGTGTATTGTCGGCGAGTTGGCGATCAGTGCCATCGTACTCGCAGAATTGACGGTCGGTATCGAACGCCGGGATCGCCGCCTGTTGGCAAATCTTGAACAGTTGCTTTTGGTGGCTCCCGCCGTGCCGTTCGATACCGCCGCTGCGAAAGCTTATGGGATGCTGCCCTTCAAACGCGCCAGGTTTGATCGGCTGATCGCTGCCCATGCGCTCGCCCTTGATCTGACATTGGTTACAGCCAATAGCGGCGATTTTGACGATATTCCGGGGCTACGGGTTGAAGACTGGACGCGCCCATGACCTGGGCCGCCACCATCCTGACCCTCTATCCCGAAATGTTTCCCGGTTCGCTCGGTCACAGCCTTGCCGGGCGAGCGCTGGCCGATGGCGTCTGGTCATGCACGCCGCGCAACATCCGCGATTTCACCACTGATCGGCATCGCACCGTCGATGACACGCCGGCTGGCGGGGGACCCGGCATGGTGTTGCGCGCCGATGTGCTGGGGGCGGCGCTTGACGGGGTGGCAAATGGCACGCCGGTGATTGCACTGACGCCGCGCGGCGTGCCGCTGGCGCAAAGCCGGGTGCGGGCGTTGGCGGCAGGGCCGGGCGTAACGCTTTTATGCGGGCGCTTCGAAGGTTTCGACGAGCGTATTTTCGAAGCCCGCGCCATCGAACAGATCAGCATTGGCGATTATATCCTGTCGGGCGGCGAGGTTGCGGCGACGGTGCTTCTCGATGCTTGCGTGCGGCTGCTTCCCGGTGTAATGGGCGCGGCCTTGAGCGGTGTGGACGAGAGCTTCGAAACGGGGCTTCTCGAACATCCGCACTATACGCGGCCTCCCGAATGGGAAGGTCATTTGATCCCCGAATTGTTGCGATCGGGGGATCACGCGAAAATCGCCGCCTGGCGATTGGCGCGGTCCGAACAGGACACACGGTCACGGCGGCCCGATCTTTGGCAGCGTCATTCCGACGCTGCGGATCAGCCGCCCTCTGGCGCGCGACAACAGAAAAAGGAGGAATGAGATGAATCTCATCCAGCAGATCGAAGCCGAAAACATTGCCAAGGCGGTTGCCGTTCGTCCGATCCCCCAGTTCCGTGCCGGCGATACGCTGCGCGTCGGTGTGAAGGTTGTGGAAGGCGAGCGCACCCGCGTCCAGAATTATGAAGGCGTGTGCATCGCCCGCAGCAATTGCGGCATGGGCTCGTCGTTCACCGTCCGCAAAATCTCGTTCGGCGAAGGTGTCGAGCGCGTTTTCCCGCTTTATTCGCCGAGCATCGATGCGATCGAAGTCGTCCGCCGCGGCGTCGTGCGTCGCGCCAAGCTTTATTATCTGCGCGGCCGTTCGGGCAAATCGGCACGCATCGTTGAAAAGCGCCTGCCGCGTCCGGTCAAGGAAGATGCCGCCGGCTGATCCAGCGCGCCGCAAATACGGCACAAATCATCCCGGTCGGCGCCAGCGCCGGCCGGGATTTTTGTATTCCGGGGAGCGCAACGCTTCCCCCTGCCCGCGCCTTACCCTAAGAACGGGCATGACCGCCGATCTTCCCTCGCAGGGCCGCATAGATAGCGGCCGCCACCATCTGCCGATCCGCGTCTATTTCGAAGATACTGACCTCACCGGCATCGTCTATCACGCCAATTATCTGCGCTACATGGAGCGGGCACGCACCGAAATGCTGCGGCTTTCAGGTGTGGTTCATACCGAGATGATGAAGGAGGGTACGGGATATTATGCCGTACACGAAATGAACATCACCTGGCACCGCCCGGCGCGGCTCGATGACGAACTCGTCGTCGTCAGCCATGTCACCAAGGTGCGCGCCGCCGCGACCTGCCTTGTTCACAACGTCATGCGCGGCGACGAACTCTTGTGCAGCGCCGCGGTCACCGCCGCCTTTCTCGATATGGAAGGCCGGCCGCGGCGCCAGTCGAAACTGTGGCACGATCGCTTCACTCTCCTCATGCAACAGGCCGCCTGACCATCATGGACCCTATCGCCAAAGCCGCTGCTGACCTAAG
>JBBQMB010000111.1:0-8603 GCA_038328515.1 Sphingomonadales bacterium | reverse complement strand
TGTTTCGGCACCTATCGAGGCGAGCCGCTTTGACCAATTCATCTGATCGAGGAACCATAAATGACTGATCTCGCAATCCGTTCCGAACTCGATGCCGATGGCATCCTGCTGCTCACCATCGATTGTCCCGGGCTGTCGATGAATGTCATCACTGCCGAAGTGCAGCGCGATCTGGCCGCCGCTATCGTGCGACTGAAGACCGATGATGCGGTCAAGGGCGCCGTGCTGACCAGCGGCAAGCCAAGCGGCTTCATGGCCGGTGCCGATTTGAAGGGCATGGGCGCCATGTTCAGCGGCGGCGGCGTTCCTGAGGGCAAGACCAAGCTTGCGGCGCTGTTTGACGGCGTGTTCACGCTCAACAAGCTGCTGCGCGACCTTGAAACTTGCGGCAAGCCGGTGGCGGCGGCGGTCAATGGCCTGGCGCTCGGCGGTGGGCTCGAATTCGTGCTGGCCTGCCATTATCGCGTGGTTGCCGACAATCCCAAGATCACGCTCGGCCTGCCCGAAGTGATGGTCGGGCTGTTCCCCGGCGCTGGCGGCACGCAGCGGCTGCCGCGGCTGATGGGGGTTCAGCCGGCGCTGATGTATCTGTTGCAGGGCAAGAACATGAGCCCGCAGGAAGCGCTTGGCTTTGGCGTCGTGCAGGCGGTTGTACCGGCGGCCGATGTCGTGGCGACGGCCAAAGCCTGGGTGAAGGCCAACCCGACCAAAGGTGTGCAGCCCTGGGATGAAAAGAGCTTCCGGTTCCCCGGTGGCGTTGGTGGCTTCAACCCCAATTTCGTCCAGACTTTCGTTGGCGCAAATGCGATGACGCATGTGAATGCCGGCGACAATATGAACGCCCCAAAGGCGATTTTGAGCGCGGTGTATGAAGGCAGCCAGGTGCCGATGGACACCGCCATCCGCATCGAAAGCAAATATTTCGCCAAGGTCGTTGCCGACCCACAAGCCGGCAACATGATCCGCAGCCTGTTCGTTTCCAAGCAAGCCGCCGAAAAGGGCGCGCGGCGACCCAAGGGTATCGCGCCGATGCCGACGAAGAAGATCGCCATGCTCGGCGCCGGCTTGATGGGCGCCGGGGTGGCGATGGTGACGGCGCAAGCTGGTATCGAAGTCGTGCTGCTCGATCGTGACCTCGCGGCGGCGCAAAAGGGCAAGCAATATACCGCTGACCGGCTCGCCAAGCGCCGCATGGACCCGGCCAAGGCGCAGATCATCCTCGATCGTATTCACCCGACGGCGGATTATGCCGATCTGGCGGGTTGCGACCTGATCATCGAAGCGGTGTTCGAAACCCGCGATATCAAGGCTGGCGTGACCAAGGCGACCGAAGCCGTGGTCGGGCCTGACGTGATTTTTGGTTCCAACACCTCGACGCTGCCGATCACCGGCCTTGCCGAAGCGTGGAGCAAGCCCGAAAATTTCATCGGCATCCACTTCTTCTCGCCGGTTGAAAAAATGCCGCTGGTCGAAATCATCGTCGGCAAAAAAACCGGCGCGGCAGCGATTGCCAAGGCGCTCGATTATGTCGCCGCAATCCGCAAGACGCCGATTGTGGTCAATGACAGCCGCGGTTTCTACACGTCGCGCTGCTTTGGCACCTATGTGCAGGAAGGGCTGGCGCTGCTCGGCGAAGGCACCGTGCCGGCGCTTATCGAGAACGTCGGCAAGCAGATGGGCATGCCAGTCGGGCCGCTGGCGGTGAACGACGAAGTCGGGCTCGACCTGAGCTACAAGGTCGGGCAGCAGACCAAGGCCGATCTGGGTGATGCCTATAAGCCCGGCCCGGCTGATGGCGTCATCACCACCATGCACGAACTCGGCCGCCAGGGGCGCAAGAACGCCAAGGGGTTTTACGTCTACCCCGAGGGCGGCAAGAAATATCTCTGGCCCGAACTTTCGGCGACGGTTGCCGGCGGGTTGGCGGATGACCAGCCGAGCCCGGCGGCGGTGAAGGAACGCCTGCTCTATCGCCAGCTCGTCGAATGTGCGCGCTGCTTTGCCGAAGGGGTGCTCGAAACGCCGGAAGATGGCGATCTGGGCGCTATTTTTGGTTGGGGTTTTGCGCCGTTCACCGGCGGGCCGTTCAGCCATATGGATACGGTTGGGCTCGCAACCGTTGTCGCTACGCTCGATCGGCTGGCGCAGGCGCATGGCGAACGCTTTGCGCCGCCGCAGATGCTGCGCGACATGGCAGCCGCTGGTGACAGTTTCTACGGGCGCGCGGCCGCGAAAAAGGCGGCGTGACCCGGCCCCACTTGTGATGGAGCGGGCAAAGAAACGGCGTCCCGGGGTCACGCCCGGGATGACGAAGCCTTCTGGTCGCTATCGCACCTAAACCTGATCGCGCTCCGGCAGGTCGATTGCGACCAGCAACCCCGGATTATTGGCGTGCAGCGTCAGGGTGCCGCCATGCAAGCGGGCGATCGCGGCGGCAAGCGCCAACCCAAGGCCTGCACCGCGCGCCGAGCGCGAGGCATCGAGCCGACCAAAGCGCCGCAGCGCATCGTCACGATCAGCGGCAGCAATGCCGGGGCCCCGATCCGCGACCGTTAACCGGGCGCCCTGAACCGTGGTTTCCGCAGCGACTTCGATCGTGCCGCCGGCCGCCCCGTAGCGCAGGGCATTGTCGATAAGATTGGATAATGCCCGCCCGAGCAGTTCGCGGTGGGCGCGGATCGGTACGACGACCGCGCAAATTGCGGTAAGCCTGACGCCATTGTCTTCTGCGAGTGGCTCGTACATGTCGACCATGTCACGCGCGAGGCTGGCCAGATCCATCTCCACGAAGCGGTCGCGACCGATCCCGGCTTCGGCGCGGCTGATTTCAAGGCTGTTGTCGAGCATGGCGAGCAGCGCATCAGCCTCGGCGCCAATGGCAGCGAAGTCGGCGGCGGCGGTATCGCCATCGCGTTGCACCCGATCGATGCGCGCCTTCAACCGAGTGAGCGGCGAGCGCAGATCATGCGCCAGCCCATCGGTAACCGAGCGCAGTTCATCAAGCAGCACTTCAATCCGCGCCAGCATGGCATTGAGCGCCGTGCCGAGCCGGTCGAACGCGTCGCGACTGCCGCTGGCCCGCACATCGACCCGGCGCGTGAGATCGCCGGCCGCGACCGCGCCGGCGACATCGGCAATGTTCTGCACACGCCGTGCAATGATCCTGGTCGCCACAAAACTGATGCCGGTAGCGAGCAATAGCGCGAGGCCAGTGGCTGCAAGCAGGCTGGTCGCAAGCGTTTCGGTCAAGCGCTCTTCTTCGGCCAGGGTGCGCCCGACGAGCAGGTGATAGCCATTGGGCAGCGCATAGCTTGTGACGGCAAAAGGTTCGGCGGTCGCTTGACCGCTGCGCACGAGATTGATCTGCGTGAAATCGACTTGCCGGGGCAGTTTTTGCGGCCAGACGGCGATGTTGCCGGCGATGCCATGGCCTTTGGCATCTTCGAGTCGCACTGCCAGCGGGCCGGGGATGAGCAGTTCGGCGACAATGACGTCGCGCGCGGCCATCGGGCCTTCGCGGTTGAATGTCACCACGATCGCCTCGCGCTCGGCGCTGATCAGGGCGCGGGCATCGGAATCAAGCTGGCCTTGGGTGACACGCGCGATGAAGCCCACGATGATGGCGCTGGTGCCGACCATGGCGAGGAACAGCAGCAGGGCAATCTGAGTTGTTGTCGACCCCGGCCAGCGCCTTGAAAAACGCGATTCGCGGCGGGGATCACCCGGGCTGAGCGCCGGCATGACAGCTGGGCGCGGCAATCGCGGCAAGGTCAGCCCTCGCCGAGGCGATAACCGGCGCCGCGAACGGTATGCAAAAGCGGCTTGGCACCGCCTTCATCAAGCTTTTTGCGCAAGCGGCTGACATGGACATCGATGACATTGGTGCCCGGGTCGAAATGATAATCCCAGACGTCTTCGAGCAGCATGGTGCGCGTCACGACCTGATCACGGTGGCGCAAAAGAAATTCGAGCAAGCGAAATTCGCGCGGCTGCAGATCGATTTTTCGGCCGGCCCGCGTGACGCGGCGGCTGAGCAGATCGACGTCAAGATCGTCATAGGCAAGCCTGGTTACCGGCGCCTCGCCATTGGCGGACGGCGCGGCGCGGCGGCGCAGCGCCTCGATACGGGCCAGCAATTCGGCAAAGGCAAACGGCTTGGCGAGATAATCATCCGAACCGCTGCGCAGCCCCTTGACGCGTTCGTCAAGGCTGGCGAGCGCCGACAGCATGATGACCGGCGTTGTCACACCCCCCGCCCGCAGCGCCGAAAGCACCGACAGGCCGTCCATGCCTGGCAGCATCCGATCCAGAACAATGGCGTCATAACTGCCGTCGCTGGCCTGAAACAGGCCGTCGCGACCATCGGTGGCGATATCAACGGTGAAGCCGGCCTCGGCAAGGCCCTTGGCGATGTAGTCCGCCGTGGTGGGATCGTCTTCGACACACAAGATACGTTTCATCTGGTTAGCTTACACCGATTCAGGCGGATAAAGCATGAATTCGCGGTGATGTAGTGCGGAACAGAACGTGGCTCCCGACGGCGCAATGCAAGCGCGACGAGATGTGCCGACCCCTTTTGTGTACGCCGCCAGCGAGCCGGTCGGCCCGATTGTACAAGCCATGGAAGCCTTGCTCGGCGCGCTGCCTGCCCAATGAACGAAAAGCCATTTCAGGCGCGCGGATTAATGGCGCGGGCGAGTCTGTTCTGTGCTGCGGCCTCGGGGAGCATGCCGATGGCGGTGTAAATGTCTGCGGCGGTGCGGTGCAACGCGGCCGTTCGCCAGGCCGAAGCCAGCACGAGTTCGATCACGGCGCGGGCCTCGGCTGTCCGGCCGCTGCCGAGCAAGGCGCGGGCGAGCGCTATTTTGGCATCACCATAGGGACGCGCGGCATCATTCCGCTTCGCCAGCCGCAGCGCGCAGGGCCAATCACGCATGGCGACGCAATGATCGAAGCCGTGGCCATAGGCGGCTTCGGGAAATTGTTGCAGCCGCCGTGTCCAGATTTGCGAGGCCTGGCCGAAAAGCCGCTGTGCCGTGGCGGTATCGCCGCGCGCCTCGGCGATACGCGCCAGTGCGTCCATGAATTCCGGGTTGCCGGTGCGGCGCACAATGCCTTGATAGATTTTTTCGGCCTTTCCGGTTTCGCCCTGGAGCGTCAGCACCTCGGCAATATGTTCCTCGATCAGCCAATGACCGGGAAAAATGCCGTCTGCAGCGCGAAAATGCACCATGGCATCGGTCAGGCGGCCGCGATCGAGATCGAGGATACCGCGCTGAAGTTCAATAAAGGAACGGGATTGTGGAGGCATCGGGCGCGGGTCACGCAAGGCGGTGGCGAAATAGGCATCGGCGCTATCGGCATTTCCGGTCCGAGCGGCATAGACGGCGCGGCGGAAATCAGCCGTTCCTGGTGCCAAGGCATCGGCGCGATCATAAAGCGCCAGCGCCGTAAGCAGTTGGCCGCGATAAAAGGCAATATCACCCTTTGTGGCTATCATGTCGGCAAGTTCGGTACCCGATGGCGGTACCGCATAGGCCTCCACCGCAGACAGCATGGCTTCGGTCGCGGCAAGGCGGTGCATGGCGAAATCGAGCTTTGCCCGCATCATGTGAGGACCACTGCGTGCCGGAGCCAGTTTGAAGCCGGCATCAAGCGCGCGGTCGGCAGCTGCGTAATCATCGTACGAGCCGGAAAGCTGCGCGCGGGCAAGATATTTACCCGCCAGGATTTCATGCATCAGCCACTGGTCTGCGCCCGCCACGGACGCCGCCTTGGCGGAGGCGATTGCCAGGTCGGCTGCCGTTGCCGCCTCGGTGTAGGTGCGCGGAATGCCGCGCGCCGAGAAAGGGGAGTCTTGCCAGACATACGCCTTGGGAGCTGCCCGCCGGTCGACGAAGCTGTCGATCCCCCAGAGGGCTGCGATGCCCAGCGCGACGAGTAAAATCCATTTGATCGCCGCCGGCCGTGACGTTGCTGCGGCGGCGATCATGGTTCGGTGACGCTGATCAAATCGGTTTGGCGCACGGCGTCAGACCGAGGCGAAGCAGATCATCGGCAAGTGCATTGGTAAGTGTGGTCAATGAACCAACAAATTCAGGCACCCATTTTCCTGTCGCATCGACGGTGGGATTATCATCGTTGTAGCCATTCTTGTTCACATTTCCGGTGACAAGTGCTGTTGAAACTGCTGGCATGCCGGCGCGATCAACCCGTACATAGGCCGAGGCCGGATCATCCCGGAATCGGAAACGGCTGCCAGCACCGCCGGCCGTCGGCGGGTTTCCAAACGGCGGCGCAAGGAATGGAAAGTTACTGGTCAAGGGCTGATCGATACCGTTCGGGTTGAGCGGCAGCGCAGCAAAAGTCGTCGCGGGGTGTTTCGTCAGATCAAGGAAGACCACAGCCAGTGTGACGTCGATCACCGGGTCGAGGTAGCGGCGGCCATTCGGGAAGCCGGCCGGTCGAGTGAGATCAAGGTTAAGCATGTCGGGCACCACCAGATTGGCGACGGTGCGACCCGGAACCACCGTCTGGTTGAGGCACGGTGACACATCGAAACTGGCGCCGATGATGGGCGGCGGCGTTGGCGTCGGTGTCGGCGTTGGTGTCGGTGCGGGCGGCACCACAGCAACTGGCGGTGCGGTGGGCGTATTGCTTTCGCTGCAGCCTATCAGCGTCAGGGCCAGCGCGATTGTTGACGCTGTGGCGAGCGAGGGAAGAGCCTTTTTCATGGTAATTACCCCCTTATCCGCGCGGAAGAAGCCCAGACGTCGAGCGGTTGGCCCCGGTCGATCAGCGCCCGCGGTACCGATATGATAACGAACGTCGAGTTGAGGAAGGCGATCCGGTTGCGCATGTTGTTGAACGACAAGGTGCCGGTCGCGCGTGTTTCGCGCAGACCCTGCGGATCGAAAAAGAACGGATCGTCGAATACACCAGCCCGTACGACGACGCCGTTGCTGTTGGTCAGGTTACGGTCAACGGGGCCTTCCATGGAGCCGCCGCCCGGCAGGTTGCGAACCTGAATGCCTGGATTGACCCCGTCACGGCCAAAGCGAATTTCGATCGGAAACTCGACATCGGTGCGCGCGCCGGCATTGGAAACGTTGATCGTGTAAAGCACATCAGGGTCATAAAAACCGGGCAAATTGGTTGCCGAAGGGCCACCGAAGCCGATTGCAAGATATACATTTGCGTCGTCATGGAAGGCGAACACGTCTCCGATATCCGCCGCTACGTCGAAGCCGACGGTGCTGAGGTCGGTCCCCACACGTCCGGGTGGATCCAGGTGATCAGCGGCGTTGAGCGCGCGATTACCCACAAAGCCAACCGCAGACACGGCCAGCAACGCGGGTAACGCAATTCGAACCAAGTTACGAGATTTCATCTCGGCCCTCCCTGTTTACGATAAATAACAACTAGTTATTTCTACGAACGTAATTTTCGGAGCGACCGATTTTCTTATTTGATTAATTTTGATGGAATTGATCGAGCTTTGCAATGTACTTTCGATAGAGGCTTGTTTATTTTTCGTCGCCCATGCGTAGCGCAGCGATGAAGGCTTCCTGCGGGATGTCGACATTGCCGTACTGGCGCATACGCTTTTTACCCTCTTTCTGCTTGTCGAGCAGCTTGCGCTTGCGGCTGGCGTCGCCGCCATAGCATTTGGCCGTCACGTCCTTGCGCATCGCGGCGATGGTTTCGCGCGCGATGACCTTGCCGCCGATGGCGGCCTGGATGGGGATTTTGAACAGATGGCGGGGGATGAGATCCTTCATCCGCTCGCACATGTGCCGGCCGCGGCTTTCGGCGGCGCCGCGGTGGACGATCATGCTCAGCGCATCAACGGGTTCGGCGTTGACCATGATGCTCATCTTGACCAGATCGCCTTCCTGATGGCCGATCTGGTGGTAATCGAAGCTGGCATAGCCGCGCGAGATCGATTTCAGCCGATCATAAAAATCGAAAACGACTTCGTTGAGCGGCAAATCATAGACGATCTGGGCGCGGCCGCCGACATAGGTCAGGTTTTTCTGGATGCCGCGCCGATCCTGGCACAGCTTGAGGATCGACCCGAGATGTTCGTCCGGCGTAAAGATCGTTGCTTCGATCCACGGCTCTTCGATCAATTCGATCGTGCTCGGATCGGGCATGTCGGAGGGATTGTGCAGTTCCAATGTCCGGCCATCGCGCAGCAGCATTTTGTAAACCACCGATGGCGCCGTGGTGATCAGATCGAGATCATATTCGCGGGTCAGCCGTTCCTGGATGATTTCGAGATGGAGGAGCCCGAGAAACCCGCAGCGAAAGCCAAAACCGAGCGCCGCGCTGCTTTCGGTTTCGAAACTGAAGCTGGCATCGTTGAGCCGCAAGCGGCCAAGGCTGTCGCGCAGCTTTTCGAAATCGGCGGCGTCGACCGGGAACAGCCCGCAGAACACCACTGGCTGCACGGTCTTGAAGCCGGGAAGCGCAACCGCCGTCGGGCGCTTGGCATCGGTGATGGTGTCGCCCACGTTGGTCTGCGCGACTTCCTTGATCTGGGCGGTGATGAAACCGATCTCGCCCGGGCCGAGCGTGTCGAGCAGTTCGATCTTGGGGCG
>JBBQMB010000110.1:0-8615 GCA_038328515.1 Sphingomonadales bacterium | reverse complement strand
ATGCCAAATATCAGGAATTCAACGATGGCCGTCGTCCGCCGGCATTCTCGTGCAATCCGACCGGCGCCAAGGTGACGTGTGAACCGGCCTTCGCGCCGCCGCTGACACTGACGCTGGGCACCGACTATGCCATTCCGTTGGGCAGCGCCGGCAGCATCACGATTGGCGGCGATACGCGCTTTGTCGACAAGCATTTTCTGTCGGTCGACAATCGCGCCGGGCTGGTCGAGCCGGGCTATTGGCTGGCCAATGCCTATGTTCAATATGATGCGCCGGGCGGGAAATATTACATCCGTGGCGCGGTGAAAAACCTTGGCGATGCCCGCTATCGCACCGATGGCCAGGAATTCAGCTCGGTCGGCAATATCCAGACGGTCTATTATGGCGATCCGCGCACGTGGAACGCCACGGTCGGCTTCCGCTTCTGAACGGGGTAGGCGCGGCATTGCCCAAGGTGTGCCGCGCCTGCTGACAAAGCCGCTCCGGGCCGCTAGCGTGGCGGCAAAACGGGGGATGGCGATGACGAAAATTGCAGTTTTGCTGATGTCGGTGGGGATTGCGCTGGCAGCGCCCGCGCTGGCCGCCGAGATGCGGCAGCCCATCACCCATGAAAAGCTGTGGATGATGAAGCGGGTCGGTGCGCCCATTGTCAGCCCCGATGGCAAATGGGTGGTTTATGGCCTTGTCGAGCCTTCGTATGACAAGGACGGGAGCGTCAGCGACCTGTGGATCGTGCCCGCCGATGGCTCGGCGGCGCCGCGCCGGCTGACCAACACCAAGGCCGGGGAATCAGGTGCGGTATTTGCACCTGATAGCCGGCGCATCGCCTTTGTCGCCAAGCGGGAAGGCGATGACGTGGCGCAAATCTATGTGCTCGACCTGGCTGGCGGCGAAGCGCGGCGGGTGACCAGCCTGCCAACCGGGGCCGACAATCCGCAATGGCGGCCCGATGGCGGCGCGCTGTTGTTTGAAAGCAGTGTTTATCCCGGCGCGCTCGACGCGGCGGCCAACAAGCAAGCGGCGGCGGATCGCAAGGCGCGTAAATTCAATGTGCGCGTTTATGAGCACTTTCCGATACGCTATTGGAATGATTGGCTTGATGATCGGCGGCCGGCGTTTTTCGTGCAGGATATTGCCGAAGGGTCCAGCGCCGTTGATGTGCTGTCGCCAAGCAAATTGGCGCAGGCCGAAGGCTTTGGCGGCAGCGCGCAGGGCGATGGCGGCGTCAGCCTGTTGCCGCTGTGGAGCCCCGATGGCCGCGAGATTCTGTTCACCGCCACCACCGAACGCTGGAACGCTGCCTTTGCGCGGGTGAATTTTGGCCTCTACCGGATGCCGGCTGCGGGGGGCGAGCCGGCGCGCGTCACGCCAGCGCCGGGCGAGTTTGGTGACATGAAGTTCACGCCTGATGGCAAGACTTTGCTGTTCAAGTTTAATACCCAAGGTGAAGCAATTTACGATCTGGCGCACCTCAACCGGATCGCGTGGCCGGCCGGTGGGGCGATGATGGCTGTTGCTCCCGATTTCGATCGCGATGCCGAAAATTATGCTGTCAGCGCCGATAGCCGCAGCCTCTACATGACGGTTCCTGAAGCAGGGTTGACCAATATCTATCGCGTCGCGGTGGCCGGCGGGAAGCCCGAGTTGCTGATCGCCCCCAGGGTTGGCGGCTATGGCGCCATCATGATTGCCGACGCTGCGCGCGCCCCGGTCATCATCGCCAGCTATGGCAGTGCGATCAACCCGGCCGAGATCGTGCGGATCGACCCCGGCGCGTGGTCGCACCGCAACCTGACCAACGTCGATGTTGCGCAAGCGGCCGGCATCGACTGGGCGAGCCCCGAACATTTCTGGTTCACCGCCAAGAATGGTCGCCGCATCCACAGCATGATCGTCAAGCCGCCGGCTTTTGACGCCACGCGCAAATATCCGCTGCTGGTGCTGATGCATGGCGGCCCGGCCTCGATGCACGCCGATGCGATCGGGCTGCGCTGGAACCCGCATTTGCTCGCCAGTGCCGGCTATGTCGTGCTGATGACAGATTACACCGGTTCAACGGGTTATGGCGAAGCATTTGCGCGCAACATCAAGCTTGATCCGCTGCGTGGCCCGGCAAACGAGATCAACGAAGCCGCCGATGAAGCGGCGCGGCTGTATCCGTTCATCGATGTGGCCAATGCCTGCGCCGCGGGGGCCAGCTATGGCGGGCATCTGGCAAATTGGATGGAAGCATCGACTACCCGCTACAAATGCCTCGTCAGCCATGCCGGCGAAGTCGATCTGCAGACGCAATGGGGCACCAGCGATTTCAGCTATGGCCGTGAAGTCGCCAGCGGCGGGCCGCCATGGGGCGGCAGCAAGGTGTGGCGCGACCAGAGCCCGATAACCTATGGCGCCGACTGGAAAACCCCGATGCTGCTGACCGCTGGCGAACGCGATTTCCGCGTGCCGATGGCCAATACGCTGGAAACCTGGGCGACGCTGCAACGCCAGCAAGTGCCGAGCCGGCTGTTGATCTTCCCCGATGCCTGGCACTGGATCACCAAGGCCGAGGATAGCCGGCAATTCTATCGCGAAGTCGATGCCTGGCTGGCACATTATCTGAAGGGTGCGCCAGCGGTGACGGGTGGGCCGGTGGCGTCAGCTGCACAGAGCCGGTAGCGCCGCCGCCATCCGGTCGATGGCGACATCGAGGACGGCATCCTGTTTGGCAAAACACAGCCGCAGCGTGGTTGTGACCGGGTTTTCGGCGTAAAATGCCGATACCGGTATGCTCGCCACGCCGGCGTCGATCAGCCGATCGGAAACGCGCGCGTCACCATTAACTATGCCCGAAGCGCTTAGGTCGATCGACACGAAATAGGTGCCGGCGCTGGGTAGCAGCGCATAACCGGCTGCGGTGAGCCCACAGACCAATCGGTCGCGCGAACGCTGAAAATCGCGGCGCATCGCTGCGAACCAGCCCGCGTCCTTGCCCAGCCCGTGCGCGATCCCGGCCTGCAGGTTGGGCGGCGTGGTAAAGGTGAGGAACTGGTGCGACCGCGCCAGCACAGCGGTCAACGCGGGTGCCGCGCACAGCCAGCCGATTTTCCAGCCGGTCAAAGCAAATATCTTGCCGCCCGACCCGATCTTGACGCTGCGATCACGCAGCGCCGGCACGCTCAGCACGCTGTTGTGGGTTCGGCCATCGAAGATGATATGTTCCCAGACTTCGTCGCTGAGCACCACGACATCGTGGCGGACGGCAAAACCGGCGAGCAGATCGAGGCTGGCGCGATCGAAGGTCGAGGCGCTGGGGTTGAGCGGGTTGTTGATGATCACCAGCCGGGTGCGGGGTGAAAAGGCTGCGGTCAGCATCGCTGCATCGAATTGCCAGTGCGGTGGCGCCAGGCGGACAAAACGCGGTACCCCGCCGGCGCGCAGCACCAATGGCAGATAAGCATCGTAGAGCGGCTGAAACATAACGACTTCATCGCCCGGCGTCACCAGCGCAAATATGGCGGCGGCGATGGCTTCGGTGGCGCCCGAGGTGACGGTGACTTCCGATTGCCAATCAAGATCGACGTGCTGATGGGCGCGATAATGATCGGCAATGGCGCGGCGCAACTCGGGGGTGCCCGGCATCGGCGGATATTGGTTCGACCCGCTGAGCAGCGCGTCGGCGGCGACCGCCAGCACATCGAGCGGCCAGCCGCTATCGGGAAAGCCTTGCCCCAGGTTGATCGCCCCGCAAGCCCGGGCGCGCGCCGACATGGTTTCAAAGATTGTCATCGGCATGGCGGCATAAAGCGGGTTCATCGGCGCAGATGGCGCAATTGTTGGCGCTCGGTCAATCCGCCCCTCCCGTCGGGCGCATGGCGATGCTATCAGGATAACATGATCGCGATGCCCCAGACCGATGCCGATGCCAGCGCTGAACTGGCGCTGCTGGCCACCGAGATTTCCGCGCACAACCGGCGTTACCACGCCGAGGATGCGCCAAGCATCAGCGATAGTGATTATGACGCGCTGGTCCGCCGCAATGCCGCCATCGAGGCGCAATTTCCGCATTTGGTGCGTGACGACAGCCCGAGCCGCCAGGTCGGCGCGCCGGTCGCTGCCGGCTTTGGCAAGGTGGCGCACAGTCGCCCGATGCTGAGCCTTGATAATGTCTTTTCGGATGACGAAGCGCGCGATTTTGTCGGCCGGGTTCGGCGCTTTCTGGGGCTGGGCGATAATGAACCGGTCGCGCTGCTTGCCGAGGCCAAGATCGACGGCCTGTCCGCCAGCCTGCGCTATGAAGACCGCAAGCTGGTTACCGGCGCAACGCGCGGCGACGGCGCTGTCGGCGAAAATGTCACGGCCAATGTCCGCCATGTCATCGGGTTGCCGCAGGTGCTTCCATCCTACGCGCCCGATATCGCCGAGGTGCGCGGCGAGGTTTACATGCTCAAGGCCGAGTTCATCGCGCTCAATAGTCGCCAGGCCGCCGCCGGTGACAAGCAATTCGCCAATCCGCGCAATGCTGCCGCGGGATCGTTGCGCCAGCTTGACGCGAGCATTACGGCGACCCGGCCATTGGGCTTTATCGTCCATGGCTGGGGCGACATGAGCAGCGTGCCCGGCGACAGCCAGAGTGCGGTGATGGCAGCCATCGGCAATTGGGGTTTCGACATTGGCAGCCTGCGCCAATCCTGCGCCGATATCGAGGCGGCACTGGCCTTTACGCGCAGCATCGAAGCGCGGCGCGCCGATCTGCCTTTTGATATCGACGGGGTTGTCTACAAGGTCGAACGGCTCGATTGGCAGGCGCGGTTGGGGCAGGTGTCGCGGTCACCGCGCTGGGCCACGGCGCATAAATTTGCGGCTGAACAGGCTGAAACCACGCTGCTCGCCATTGATATCCAGGTCGGGCGTACCGGTGCCTTGACGCCGGTAGCACGGTTGGCGCCTGTCACGGTTGGCGGGGTCGTCGTCACCAATGCGACGCTGCATAATGCCGATGAAATTGCCCGGCTCGATGTGCGGGTGGGGGACCGGGTGCGGGTGCAGCGGGCCGGCGATGTCATCCCGCAGGTGCTGGGCGTCGTGGCGGGCCCCGGCGACCGCGGCGCGCCGTTCATTTTCCCTGATATCTGTCCGGTCTGCGAAAGCCATGCGGTGCGCGAATCCGGCGAAGTGGTAACCCGCTGCACCGGCGGGTTGACCTGTGCGGCGCAGCGCAACGAACGGCTCCGGCATTTCGTGTCGCGGCTGGCGTTCGATATCGAAGGGCTGGGCAGTGAACGGATCGAACAGTTCGCCGCCGCAGGGCTGATCGTTACTCCCGCCGATATCTTCCGGCTGACGCGGGAGACGTTGCTGGAGCTGCCGGGGTTCAAGGCAAAATCCGCCGATAATTTGATCGCGGCAATCGCGGCGCGGCGGACAGTCGGGCTTGATCGCTTTGTCTATGCGCTGGGGATCCGCCATGTCGGCGAAACGACGGCGCGTGATCTGGCGCGGGCTCTGGGATCGGCGACGGCGGTGCGCGATCTGGCGCTGGCCGCCGCCGATGATGCCGAAGCCCGTGGCCGATTGACCGACATTGGCGGCATCGGCCCCGTGGTCGTCCAGGCGTTGATCGATTTTTTTGGCGAACCGCATAATCTTGCGACCTTCGCCGATCTCTTGGAATTTGTAGCCCCCGAAGCCTTGGCGGCGGCCCGGCAAACGGCGCTGACCGGGCAGACGGTGGTGTTCACCGGGTCATTGACCGGCTTGACCCGTGATGAAGCGCGCGCCCAGGCCGAAGCGCTGGGGGCAAAGGTAGCCGGATCGGTTTCAGTTCGGACCGATCTCGTGGTGGCCGGTGCGGATGCGGGATCGAAACGCGCCAAGGCAGAGGCTTTGGGGGTGGCGGTGATCGACGAGGCCGCCTGGCAGGCACTGGTGGCAGCAGCACGATAGACCGGGCGTCGATAGCGGCTGATTTGTCACGCTATGCGTTTTTAGCATAGCTCCCTTGCAACATGCTGCGCTGCACAATGTCATGCGATTGTCATATATCCTGTTGCAACGCCGGGAATTAACCTGGCGGTGAAAGAGGAGAAAGACCATGAAGTTAGACCTTCAGGCATATGAGCCTCGGCAGCGTCCGTTCGGCGATGCCGACATTCGCATCGAGGCGCCGGTCCGTGGCTTGCTGCGCAAGGCCCGCACGCAATTCCAGCCTGTGCGCCTCGACGCGCGGCTGTTCCACGCGCTTTAAAAGCGTTTGGTCAATACGAGGCAGGGCCATTCGCCCCGCCGGTGCTGGCCAACCGGCACCAACCCGTGCTGCCGATAGGCGGCCCGGACCCGTAGCGCCTGTGATTGCAGCAACCCGGCGAGGACCAATATCCCGCCGGGGGCTAGCGCGCGTGCGACATCGCGACTGATGTCGATGAGCGGGCCAGCTAGGATATTGGCGATGATCAAGTCATAAGGCGCACGCTGCCACAGCCGCAAATGCGTCATGCCGGCGGCTTCGACCAGTTCGATGCAGCCGGTTTTGCGGCCTGTTCCGACATGATTGCTGCCGGCGTTGGCGGCGGTAACCGCGACCGAAACCGGATCGATATCGCTGGCGATGGTCGCGGCGCGCCGCCAGCGCCGCGCCGCGCCGAGCGCCAGAACACCGGTACCAGTGCCCAGATCGGCGATGTTGCGAAAGCTGCGGCGTTTGCCGATTTGGTCCATCGCCAGCAGGCAGCCGTGGGTCGTGGCGTGCTGCCCGGTGCCAAAGGCCAGCCCGGCTTCGATAACAAGCGCAATATCGCCGATACGCACCGCATCGGCATGGGCTGCGGTGTGCACGAGAAAGCGCCCGGCGCGCACCGGTTCAAGATTGCGCTGCGACAATGTTGTCCAGTCGGCATCGGGCAGGGGGGCGATGGCGACATCGCTGGCCGAAGGGAAGAGCGCGGTGATCCGCGCGACCAGCGCCGCATCGGGTGCATCGGAAAAATAGGCCGTCATCACCCATGCATCAGGCTGGTCGGGATCGGGTTCTTCGACATTCAGGGTGGGCGGATCAAGGATATCGGGGAAAACCTCGCCGATTTCGGGCATCGCTTCGGCATCGTGGCGGTTGCAGGCGAGGGTCAGCGCCCAGCCATTAGCGGACATAACTTGCCCCGTTGATATCGAGCGTGCTGCCGGTGAGCGATGGCGGCGCCTCGGTCGCCAGCCAACGGATGACTTCGGCGACTTCCTCGGGGTCTGCGACCTTGCCCAGCGGAATATCGGCGAGCAGCTTGTCACCACCGCGCGATGCCAGATAGTCCGCCGCCATGCCCGTCATGGTAAAGCCTGGCGCCACCGCAAAGGCGAGGATGTTCTGCAGCGCGTAACCGCGCGCGATGGTCTTGGTCAGCGCGAGCATCCCACCCTTTGCCGCCGCATAATGCCAATGGGCCGGACTGTCGCCGCGATGGCCGGCGCGGCTGGCGACATTGATGATGCGGCCGGCACCGCTTTGCTGAAAATGCAGCACGGCGTGGCGGCACAGGTCGGCTGTGGCCTGCAGGTTGATGGCGTGGCTACGCGCCCAGGTGGCGGCAAAGCTGTCGGCATCGGCAATATCGGCGTCCTCAAAGACCCCGGCGTTGTTGACAAGCACATCGATATGGCCACCCGCCGCAGCCAGAGCGGCGGCCCAGAGCGCATCCGCTGCGCGCGGCACGGTAAAATCGGCAGCGATCAGCCCGTTACCGCCGGCGGTCGATTGCCCGATGACATGGTGCCCGGATGCGGCAAGCGCGCTGCGGGCGGCGGCGCCGATGCCGCGCGAGGCACCGGTAAGGAGGATGTTGGCCATCCCGATGCTTTGGCGTGCTTCGCGGCGCGATGCAATCGACACGTCGTCAGACGATAGCTTGCCCGCGCAATGCCGAAATGGCGGCAATCGCGCTGGCGCGGCGTGTCGCCCAATCGCCCGAAATGATGACCGGCTTGATTTGCCGGATTGCCAATTCGTCGCGAACCACATTGTGGAACCGGGTACGTTGATCGCCGCCGAACATGCGGGTGCCATCGTTGATCCAGGGTGTGTCGGGCCGGAACAGCAGATAAAGATCACCAGTGGCGGGAATGGCGCTGAGCACCGGGTCGCGTCGGCCGTGCAGCATGATCGCCCAGGCGGATGTCATGACAATATCGGTGTCTTCAATGATGATTTCGGGCCGCGCGGCGCTGAGCGCGGCGCTGGCCGCGAGATGCCCGGTGGCGATTTCCCGCAAGGCGCTTGTCGTGAAATCCGTACCATGCGCTTCGGCCCAACTGCGGCCATATTCCGGCATCACGAAGCCACCGAAATGCGCGGCAAGCACCGGCGCGAGCGTAGATTTGCCGGTGCATTCAACACCACACAAAACGACACGCGGGATGGACGCCAGAATCATGTTTTGGCTGCCGTGCGCCACTGGGCCCAGCCCCAGAATGCAATAGCCAGAAAAAGCCCATATAGTACCGCGGTCGGGAACAGGCCTTGTGACGCATATAACCCTATTGAACCGATGTTGATCGCGATCCAGAGCGGCCAGCTTTCGACGTGGCGGCGGTCGGTGAGCAATTGTGCGACCATGCTCCAGGCGGCATTACCGGCATCGAACCAA
>JBBQMB010000109.1:0-8650 GCA_038328515.1 Sphingomonadales bacterium | reverse complement strand
GAACAGGCGCAAATCATCGTTGTCGATAATGCGTCGACGGTGTCGCTCGATGCGGTGCGCGCGATCCATGGCGACGTCACCTTCCTGACCGAATCGAGGGCAGGCCCCGGACTGGCGCGCAACACTGGCGTTGCTGCCGCGTCAGCGCCGGTGCTGGCGTTCATCGATGCGGATTGCCGTGCCGAAGCAGGCTGGCTCATGGCAGCGGTAACGGCCGTCGAGGCGGCTGGCCCGCGCGCTGTGGTTGGCGGCGATGTGCGTATCGATTTTTGCGATGTTCGGCGGCTTACGGCAATCGAAGCCTATGAGGCGGTCTTTGCCTATCGCCAGGCCATGTACATCAACAAACAGGGTTTTTCCGGCACCGGAAACCTTGCAATGGCAGCGCCTGTCCATGCCGATGTTGGGCCATTTGCCGGCATCGACACTGCCGAAGATCGTGACTGGGGCCACCGCGCCACCGCCGCGGGTTATCGGATACGCTATGTCGATAAGATGCGGGTCTATCACCCGGCGCGGCCGGATTTCGCCAGCCTCACCATCAAATGGCAGCGTCATATCCGGCATGATTGGACCGCTCATCTCGCCGCCGGCCGGCCACGCTGGCGCTGGCAATTGCGCGCGGCACTGATGCTGCCATCGATTGTCGTCGATGGGGCGCGCCTGATGTTGTCGGAACGGGTGCCGGGGTTGCGCACCAGTTGGCGCGGCGTCACCGTGCTGGCACGGCTGCGCTGGTTCCGCGCCAAGGAGATGCTGCGTGCCATGCGCGCCACGGATGAAACCGGTGCCACATTCTGGAACCCGCAGGCGTGATGGCGAGCATGAAGCATTGGCACGCACCGAAATGCCGGGCGCGGTAAACGAAAACGGGTGGTTCGATGGGTGACTTGTCACCAGCGCCGGCGCATCGCCTCGGGGCGTTGCGGGCGCATCTGGCTCAGCGCGTCCGCAGAATTGTTGCACGCAATCCATTGACGCCGTTATTGACCACAGCAACGCTGAGAGGCATGAGCGTTGCAAGCATATTCGCCGGAGTCCGGCATGACCAGATTGGGAGATAGAGCGATGAAATCGATGCAGTTGACGGTTATCGCGGCTACCGGCATGTCGTTGCTGGCGCTGGCGGGTTGCAGCAAGTCGGGCAAGCCCCCTGAAGGCCAGGTTGTCGCGACCGTCGACGGCAAGGATGTCACCATTCACGAACTGACCGCTGAAATCGCCCAGATACCCAACCAGGGTGGCGATGCGCCGCGCAAGTTGGTGGAATCGGTCGCACTTGCCCGGGTAATCGAACGCAAGATGCTGGTGCAAGAAGCAACCAAGCGCAAACTTGACCAGAACCCGCAGTTTCTGCTTGCCCGCCAGCGCACGGAAGAAACCCTGCTCGTCCAGGCCCTGCAAGCTGATATCGTGCAAAAAGTAACTGCAACGCCGCGCGAGAATGCGCAGAAATTCGTAGCCGACAACCCCCAGGTTTTTGGTGACCGCAAGATTTTCACCCTCGACCAGATCCAGTTTCTGCGCCCGGCCAACATCGATCAGTTGCCGCTCAAGGACGCCAAGACAATGGCCGACGTCGAAAAAATCCTTGTCGATGCCAATATTGAATATCGTCGCGCGCCGCAGCAGCTTGATTCCCTGACGGTCAACCCGGCGCTGACGACCGAGATCGTCCGGTTGACTTCGGTTGCCAATCCGGAACCGTTCATGTTTGCCGATCAGCCCGCCGGTGCCCCCGCGCCGATCATCTATGTCAACAGCGTCACCAATTCCAAGACCCAGCCGTTTACCGGCGAACGCGCCATCGCCTATGCCCAGAACATCCTGCAGCGCCAGGAAACCCAAAAGCGCCTGGCGACAGAACTCAAGTCATTCCAGGAAGCGTACAAGGCCAAGGTCGTCTACGGAAAGGGCTATGGTCCGCCAGTATTGCCCAAGGCCCCCGCCGCCGCGAAGGCCAATCCGGCTACCCCGGTTGCAGCGCCTGTCGCTGCCAAATAGCTTTTGTCGCCGGCTCCAACAGCACGCGACGGGAAATGCGATTTGAAACCTTTGAACATTGGTCTGACCTGGCACAGCGCCTCGTCGGGAAACCTTGGTGTCGGGGCGCTGACCGCAGGTAATATTGCGCTTGCCAGGCGTGCGGCGGCAGCGCTGGGGCTGGCGCCAAGGTTTTGCATCATCGGCCCGCGCGAAAGCGGCCCGTCGGCGATATCGGGCGACGATATCGATTATCGCACCATCGACGGGCGCTACATGATCAGCCCGTCGGGCTTTGTGCGTGACGTGCGCCGCCTTGATATCATGCTGGACATCAGCGCCGGAGACAGCTTTGCCGATATCTACCCGGACAAGCGCTTTGCCTATATGACCGCTACCAAGGTGTTGCCAATCCTGCTGGGCACGCCGCTGGTGCTCAGCCCGCAAACCATCGGGCCGTTTTCGCGCCAGCCGCACACCGCCATCGCGCGCTGGATCTGCCGCCGTGCCGACGCGGTTTTTGCGCGTGACCCGCTGTCCATGCAAATGCTGACCACGATGGGCGTTGGCGAAAAAGCCCGGCAAACCGTTGATGTGGCGTTCGCCCTGCCCTTTGAACGCGCCATACGACCCCCCGGCGGTCCGCGCCGCATCGGGATCAATGTTTCGGGCCTGTTGATGAATGGCGGTTATGCCGGCGGCAATGAATACGGGCTTGATTTTGACTATCCTGCCCTGACCCACGGGCTCATTGCAGCGCTGCTGGCGGCGCCCGATACGCAAGTGCATCTGGTGCCGCATGTCATCGCGCCGGGGCTGCCGCGCGATGATGACGCGGCGGCGGCCGATGCATTGAAGGCGCGCTATCCGGCGCTGCACCGGCATCCGGATTTTGCTTCGGCGAGTGCCGCCAAATCGTTCATCTCCGGGCTGGATTTTCTGGTGGGCGCCCGCATGCATGCAACGATCGCGGCCTATGGCGCCGGAGTTCCCGTCGTGCCGATCAGCTATAGCCGCAAGTTCGAAGGCCTTTACGGCGGGTTGGGCTATCCCTGGCTGGTCAATGCGCGCGGCATGTCGACCGATGCCGCCCTCGCCTTCATCCTTGATGCGCTCGACCGCCGTGCCGAGCTTGCGGCCGATATCGCCGCCGGCACCGAGCGGGTCGCCAAAGGGCTCGATGATTATGTAGCGGCGCTTGCCGATGTCTTTGCGGCGGTGTCGCGATGACCGCCAGCGCCGCATCACCGGCGCTGGCGCGGGTGGCGCGCGGACAAACCTGCTCCGGCTGTGGCCTTTGCGCCGCGGTGGCGCCGGGCGCCGTCACCATGGCGATGGTCGAACCCGGCTATCTGCGGCCCCGGCAATCGGCCGCACTGACCGCCGCGCAAGAGGCCGCCATCACCGCCGCCTGCCCCGGCCTGGTTATCGATGAGCGCGATCATCCCGCCGCGCCGATCAATGATCCGCTCTGGGGGCCGGCGCATTTTGTCGGCACCGGCCACGCCAGCGATGCGGCCCTGCGCCATCAGGCATCATCGGGCGGCATGATTTCGGCGCTGCTGGTGCACGCGCTCGACAGCGGCCTTGTCGATTTTGTCATCCAGACCGGCGCCGACCCCGATTTGCCGACCGGCAACCGCACCGTGGCTTCGCGCACTGCTGCCGATGTGTTTGTGGCGGCCGGGTCGCGTTACACCGCTTCTGCGCCGCTGGCCGGGCTTGAGGACTGGTTGGCGCGGCCGGGCCGCTTTGCCTTTGTCGGCAAGCCTTGCGACGTATCAGCGTTGCGGGCGCACGCGCGGCATGATGCGCGCATCGCTGAAAAGGTGCCGTTGATGCTGGCGTTTTTCTGCGCCGGCATTCCGAGTGCGGCGGGCACCGGGCGTATTCTCGACCGACTCGGCGTGAAGCCCGACGAGGTAACAGCGTTTCGCTATCGCGGCGATGGCTGGCCCGGTTTTGCCAAGGCGACGCTGCGCGACGGCAGCACCCGGCAGATGAGTTATGCCGATAGCTGGGGCGATATCCTGTCCAAGGAAGTGCAGTTTCGCTGCAAGATCTGCCCCGACGCCACCGGCAGTGTCGCCGACATCGCCTGCGCCGATGCCTGGGAGGGTGATGACAAGGGCTACCCGAGCTTCGAGGAGCAGGATGGCCGCAGCCTTGTCATCGCGCGCACGCCAACCGGTGCCGCCCTGCTGGCGCAGGCGCGGGCCTCCGGCGCTATCGTGACCGCGCCGCTGGCGATCGCAGCCATCGCCGGCATGCAACCGTCGCAAGCTCGGCGCAAGAAACAGATATTGTCGCGGCTCGCGGCGCTGCTGGTCACGGGCCGGCCCTTGCCGCGCTATCACGGGCTGCATCTGCTCGCCGCCGCCGTGCGCGATAACCCCGTTGAACAGGCGCGCAGCTTTGCCGGGCTGGTTCGCCGCCTCCTGCAAGGACGTATCTGATGGACGCGATAGACAAGAAGGCTGGGGCCGCAACCAATCGCCGCGGCATCATTCTGGCCGGCGGCTCGGGGACGCGGCTTTATCCGCTGACCAAACCGGTCTCCAAACAGTTGATGCCGGTTTATGACAAGCCGATGATCTATTATCCGCTGTCGGTGCTGATGCTCGCCGGCATCCGCGAGGTGCTGATCATCACCACGCCGGCCGATAGCGCCGCCTTTGCCGGGCTGCTTGGCGATGGCAGCGACTGGGGGATGGATATTCGCTACGCCGTGCAGCCCGAACCCAAGGGGTTGGCGCAGGCCTATCACATCGGCGCTGATTTCGTCGGTGATCGGCCCTCGACGCTGATTTTGGGCGATAATATCTTTTACGGCCATGGCCTGCCCGAACTGCTGGCGCGCGCCGATGCCCGGCGCCACGGCGCAACGGTGTTCGGCTATTATGTCAAGGACCCGGCGGCCTATGGCGTGGTTTCCTTCGATGCCGGCGGCCGCGCCGAAACCATCGAGGAAAAGCCCGCCAGCCCCAAATCCAATTACGCCGTGACGGGCCTGTATTTTTACGATGGCGATGCCGTGCGGCTGGCGCGCGACATCCGCCCCTCGCCGCGCGGCGAGCTTGAAATCACCGATCTCAACCGGCTCTATCTCGAAGCCGGCAAGCTTGAAGTCGAACTGATGGGGCGGGGTTTTGCCTGGCTCGATACCGGCACCCATGGCTCGCTGCTCGATGCCGGGCTGTATGTCCGCATCGTCGAGGAACGCCAGGGCCTCAAAATCTGCTGCCCTGAGGAAATCGCCTGGCGACAAGGCTTTATCACCGCCGAACAGCTTGAACGCATCGCCGAGCCACTGCGCAAATCGGGCTATGGCGAGTATCTGCGTGACCAGTTGCGGATGGCACGGTCATGAAGGTCATCGATACGCCGCTACCCGGGGTCAAGCTGATCGAACCCCGCGTCTTTGGCGATGATCGCGGCTTTTTTCTCGAAAGCTGGAACGCCCGCAGCTTTGCCGATGCCGGGCTCGACCTTGATTTCGTGCAGGATAATCACAGCCGATCAGCACGCGGCGTGCTGCGCGGGCTGCATTATCAATTGAAGAATCCGCAAGGCAAATTGGTGCGGGTGACATCGGGTGCAGTATTCGATGTCGCCGTTGATGTGCGCCGGTCTTCACCGCATTTTGGCCGCTGGGTCGGCTATGAATTGTCCGATGTCAACAAACGCATGCTGTGGGTGCCGCCGGGCTTTGCCCATGGCTTTGTCGTGCTCAGCGACAGCGCCGATTTCCTCTATAAATGCACCCAGCTTTACGATGGCAGCGATGATCGCGGCATCCGCTGGAACGATCCCGCTGTCGGCATCGATTGGCCGCTGGCCGGCATCACGCCGCAATTGTCAGACAAGGATGCCGCAGCGCCGTTGCTCGGCAGTGCCGAGGTGTTTGCATGATCGCGCTTATCGCCGGGGCTGGTGGCCAGCTTGGCCGGGCGCTGCAGGCCTGTGCGCCGGCCGGGGTGACCGTCATCGCACCGCTTGAGGCTGAATTTGACATCACCGATGCCGCAACCGTCGCGCGGGTCATCGCCGCCAGCCGCGCCGATATCGTTTTCAACGCCGCCGCCTATACCGCCGTCGACAAGGCCGACGCCGACGCCGCACAGGCGCAGCGCATCAACGCCGATGCTGTCGCCCTGCTCTCCGCCCATGCCCCGCGGCTCGTCCATGTCTCGACCGATTTCGTTTTCGATGGCACCGCCAGCAGCCCCTATGTGCCCGATGCCGCCCCCAACCCGGTCAGCGCTTATGGTGCAACCAAGCTGGCCGGCGAAACCGCCGCCGGGGCGAACGCATTGATCGTGCGCACTGCCTGGGTTTACGCAGCGGTCGGCAGCAATTTCGTCCACACCATGCTGCGGTTGATGCGCGAGCGCCCGGAGGTGCGGGTTGTCGCCGATCAGATCGGCACGCCAACGCATGTCGCCGGACTGGCGCGGGCCTTGTGGACTCTCGGCGCGGCTGGCGCGCATGGCCTTTACCATTGGACCGATGCGGGCGTTGCCAGTTGGTATGATTTCGCCGTCGCCATCCAGGAAGAAGCCATCGCCATCGGGCTGCTCGACCGCGCCGTGCCGGTGCTGCCGATCCGCACCGCAGACTATCCGACCCCGGCCCGGCGCCCGGCCTATTCGGTGCTCGACAAGACCAGTAGTTGGGCGATTACCGGCCCGGCGGCGCATTGGCGTCACGAACTCCGCCTGTGCCTTGCCGCGATCAAGGAAGACCAGAAATGAGCCATTTGCTCGTGACCGGCGGTGCCGGGTTCATCGGTGCCAATTTCGTGCACTATTGGGAAGCCCGGCACCCCGGCGACATGATCACGGTGCTCGATGCGCTGACCTATGCCGGCAACCGCGCCAGCCTGGCAGGGGCACGGGCCGATTTCATCGAGGGCGATATTCGCGATACGGCGCTGGTTGAAACCCTGCTGACTGATCGCGCCATCGACACGATCGTGCATTTTGCTGCCGAAAGTCATGTCGATCGGTCGATCCACGGCCCCGCCGCTTTCATCGATACCAACGTGCTCGGCACGCTCAGCCTGTTGACGGCAGCCCGCAGCGCCTGGTTGGCGGGCGAAGCCAGGCCGCACCGGTTCCACCATGTTTCCACCGATGAAGTCTATGGTTCACTCGCCGCCGATGATCCGGCCTTCAACGAAACCACTGCCTATGCCCCCAACAGCCCCTATTCCGCTTCAAAGGCTGCATCGGATCACCTCGTCCGCGCCTGGCATCACACCTATGGGCTAAATGTCACCACGTCGAATTGTTCGAACAATTATGGCCCCTGTCAATTTCCTGAAAAGCTGATTCCGCTGTTTCTCATCAATGCCCTCCATGGCCGGCCGCTGCCGATTTATGGCGATGGCTTGCAAATCCGTGACTGGCTGCATGTCGAGGACCATTGCCGCGGGATCGAAGCCGTGCTGCAAAAGGGCCGCATCGGCGAGACCTATTGCATCGGCGGCGGTGCCGAACTGCCCAACATCACCGTCATCGAAACGCTGTGCGCCGCGGTCGATGCCGCATTTGCGCAGGATCCGGCGCTGGCCAGCCGCTTCCCCGATGCTGCCGCCGCACGCGGCCTGCCGACCAGCAGCCTGAAAATCACCGTAACCGACCGGCCTGGCCATGACCGACGCTACGCCATCGATGAGCGCAAGGCGCGTGTCGAACTCGGCTATGCCCCGGCGCGTGACTTCGCGACCGGCTTTGCAGCGACTTTGGCCTGGTATCTGGCGAATGAATGCTGGTGGCGCAGCGTGCTCGACGGCAGCTATCGTGACTGGGTTGCCACCAACTACCAGGCGCGTTGACCCGGTTTTACGTGACGCGAAGCCGCGATCGCGCTAGAAACAATTCATGGTAAACCAACGGCTTTCCACGATCCGACGGCTGATGGCGGCGGAGGCGACCGGCGGCTATGTGCTGATGGCTGCGGCAGCGCTGGCCATGCTGGTGGCGAATTCTGCGCTTTCGACCGATTATGTCACCACTTTGCACAGCGAGATCGCTGGCCTTTCAGTGCTCCATTGGATCAACGATGGTCTGATGACGCTGTTCTTCCTGCTCGTCGGGCTGGAGATCAAGCGCGAGCTTATCGACGGCGGAATGACGAGTTGGCCACGCCGGCTGCTGCCCGGCGCAGCGGCACTGGGCGGCATGGTTGTCCCTGCATTGATTTTCCTTGTAATCAACCGCGATCACCCGGCCAATATTGCTGGCTGGGCCATTCCGTCGGCAACCGATATTGCCTTTGCGCTGGGCATATTGTCGTTGCTTGGCAACCGTGTGCCCTCATCATTGAAGCTGCTGCTGACCGCCATCGCGATCATCGATGATCTGGGGGCGATCCTGATCATCGCCATTGCTTATACCGAAACGCTCGACCTGGCGGCGCTGGCGGCGGCGGCGGCGGGGTTGGCTGTTCTGGTCGGCTTCAATCGTTTTCGTGTTCAGGCGCTGCTGCCCTATCTCGTCGTCGGCGTTGGGGTATGGCTGGCGGTGCTGCTGTCGGGCATCCATGCGACACTGGCCGGCGTTGCCATTGCCTTTACGATTCCACTGACCAACAGCGGCAGCGCGCCCGAAGACCTCGCCTCGCCGCTGATCCGGCTCGAACGCGCGCTGGCGCCGGTCACGGC
>JBBQMB010000108.1:0-8836 GCA_038328515.1 Sphingomonadales bacterium | reverse complement strand
GGTTCGACTTTATAAACGTCGCGTCGCCTTCCCCGCGCTGGCTGGAATCCTGGGCCCCACAAAAACCCTTTTTTTGCGCTGGTCAACCCGCGGGGTGCCCCCCGGCGCTGGCATGACAAGCACTTCAATCGAAATGAATTCGGGTCTAGGGTCAGCCGCGAAGGACACCTCTCCCATGAAGATCATCATCGGCACACGCACGCTCTCAAGCTGGTCATTGCGCGGCTGGCTGGCGGCCAAACAGTCGGGCCTGCCCTTCACCACCGAATGTATCGAGATGGACAGCCCGGCCTGGCAGGGCGGCGAGGCCAAAAAGGCGCTGCCGTCGGGCAAGGTGCCGCTGCTCATCGATGGCCAGACGCCGGTGTGGGACAGCATGGCGATCATCCTGTGGCTCGCCGACAAGGGTGGGCATGATCGCTATTGGCCGCGCGAATATCCGGCGCGGGCGCTCGCCTATGCGATGGTCAGCGAAATGCACGCGGGGTTCCCGGCGCTGCGCTCGGCGTGCCCGATGAACCTGCAAAAAGCCTTCCCGGCCTTTGCCGCCAGCGATGCCGTGATGGCCGATGTCGCGCGCATCGATGCGCTGTGGTCCGACGCGCGCAACCGCTTTGGCAGTGATACCGATCTGCCCTGGCTGTTCGGGCCGTTCAGCGCCGCTGATATCATGTATGCGCCGGTCGTCTATCGCATCCACCATTATCATCTGCCGGTGTCGGCGACCGCCCGCGCCTATGTCGATGCGATGCTGGCGCACCCCTGGATGCAGGAATGGAACCGCGATGCCCATGCCGAGGTGTTGCGCTTCGATCTCTATCCGGTCGAGGGCGGGGTCCCGGCTTGACGCCCTCCTTCATCGCGTTAATCCCACAACTGCCTCTCTCCCCCTTGCGGAGAGATTGATGAAATTGCTGCTGTCTGTTGCCCTGCTCGGGCTGGCTGCCCCGGCGCTGGCCGAACCGGAGTTTTCTGCCGACCGCGTCAAGGCGCATATCGGCTTTCTCGCCGATGATCTGCTCGAAGGGCGCGGCACCGGCACCCGCGGCCATGAAATCGCCATGCGCTATGTCGCCAGCCAGTTCGCCGCCTATGGCCTGACGCCGGGCGCCAGGGACGGTAGCTGGTTCCAGCCGGTCATCCTGTCCGAATCGCGCCCCGGCACGGTGCCGGCCAGCGTCACGATCACCGCCGGCAAGACCGCGCCGGTGACGTTTGCGCAAGCCAGCGAAATCATCGTCGGGTCGAGCCAGCTTGAAGCCGCAAGCGATGTGGCAGCGCCGGTGGTGTTCGCCGGCTTTGGTCTCGATGCGCCCAAACAGGGCTTCAACGATTATGCCGGCATTGATGTGCGTGGCAAGATTGTCGTGATTTTCGCCGGCATCCCCAAGGGGCCGCCCAATGAAGTGCTGGCGCATCTCAGTCGGCAAAAGGGCGTGATGGCGGCGGCGCGCGGCGCCATCGGCATCATCACCATCCCGACGCTCGAATCGAACCGCCTGCGCCCCTGGGATCGCCAGAAGCAATATGCCGGCACCCCCTCGATGACCTGGGTCAAGCCCGATGGCAGCCCCTATGTCGCCGCCCCCGCCATCCGCGCCGGCGCCAGCTTCAGCATGGTCGCGGCCGAAGCGCTGTTCACCGGCGCCCGCCAGCCGCTCGCCAAGCTGCTCGCTGCCGCCGACAAGCCGCTGCCGGCGATCAAGGGCTTTGCCTTGCCGGCGATCAAGGGTTTTGCCCTGCCGGCAACGGTGCGCATCACCAGCACATCGCTGCAGCGCAAGGTCGAAACCGCCAATGTCATCGCCAGGATCGAAGGCAGCGACCCGGCGCTCAAGGCCGAACATGTCGGCATCATGGGCCATCTCGATCATCTCGGGATGAAGCCCGACAAGGCTGGCGACAAGATCTACAATGGCGCGCTCGATAATGCCGCCGGGGTGGCGATGCTGCTCGAAGTTGCGCATGGCTTTGCCCATGATGCGGTCAAGCCCAAGCGGTCATTGCTGTTCATTGCCAGCACTGCCGAGGAAAAGGGCCTGCTCGGCGCCGAAACCCTCGCCAATGATCCGCCGGTGCCGATCGCCGATATCGTCAGCGTCGTTGATCTCGACCAGCCGTTGCTGCTCTATGATTTCACCGATGTCATCGCTTTTGGCGGCGATCATTCGACCATGGGCGAAGCGATTGCGCGCGCTGCCGCCAAGGCGGGTGTCGCGGTCTCGCCCGATCCGATGCCGGCCGAAACGATTTTCGTGCGGTCGGATCACTACACCTTCGTCAAACGTGGCGTGCCGGCGCTGTTGCTCGCCACCGGCTTTGCCAATGGCGGCAAGGCGGCGTGGGAGCATTTCCTTGCTACCGATTATCACCAGCCCAGCGACGACATGAAACTGCCGATCAACTGGCAGGCCGGCGCCCGCTATGCGCAGGTAAATTATCTCATCGCGCGCGAAATTGCCGATGCGGCGACACGCCCGCGCTGGTATGAAGGCGATTATTTCGGCGCAAGTTTTGCGCCAGCAGCGACAAAAGTCGCTCGCCCGACCGTGAAAGGCGAATAACCATGGCCAACAAGCCCGCGTCCCCCTGGACCCGCCGCATCGCGCGTGCCGCCATTGCGGCGGCGGTGCTGGTGCTGATCGCCGGGCCGTTGATAAAATTTGGCATACTGGGCTGGCAGGCCGGGCTGGCAATGTTTGCGCTGGGTGCAATTTTCGCCGGCATCGGCGGGATCATCTGCCTTATCGCTGTGCTGCGCCGCCGCGGCGGCCTGTTGACCGTGGTCGCAGCAGCAGCGGGCATTGCCGGGCTGGCGGTTCCCGTCGGCATCGTCGTCAACGCCGGTAGCAAGCCGCCCATCCACGATATCACCACCGATACCGCCAATCCGCCGTCATTCGTCGCGATCGACGCGGCGGTGCGTGGGCCTGATACCAATTCAACCGATTATGATCCGGCCCTGGCGGCGCAACAAGCCGCCGCTTACCCAAAGCTCAAGCCGCTGGTCATCGCGCTGCCACCGGCACAGGCCTTTGAACGCGCCGCCAGCGCCGCCAGTCAACAAGGCTGGGTAATCGTATCCCGCGATGCCGCCGCCGGCCGGATCGAAGCGACCGATACGGTGCCCTGGTGGGGCTTCAAGGATGATGTTGTCATCCGCCTGACGCCTGAGGGCGATGGCACCCGCATCGATGTCCGGTCGAACTCACGCGTCGGCAAGGGTGACCTTGGCGTCAACGCCAAACGCATCAGCGACTATCTGGCGCGTATCGCTGCTGCATGACGGCTGATGTGACAGCGTTGGCCCAGCGGCTGATCCGCTGCGCCAGCATAACGCCGCACGATGCCGGCGCGCAGGATGTGCTGGCGGACGCCTTGATTGCGCTGGGCTTCACCATCCATCGCTTGCGCTTTGGTGAGGCCCCCGATGGGCCGGTCGATAACCTGTTTGCCACCATCGCCAGCGCCAGCACGAGCGGCGGCGGCCGGCATTTCGCCTTTGCCGGGCATACCGATGTTGTGCCCACAGGCGAGCTTGCGGCATGGAGCGTCGACCCGTTTGCCGCCACTATCGCCGATGGGCGGTTGGTCGGTCGCGGTGCTGCCGACATGAAGGGCGCGATCGCGGGTTTTGTGGCGGCAGCGGCCGGGCATGTGGCGCGCGGCACGCCGGGGCGGCTGTCGTTGATCATCACCGGTGATGAAGAAGGCCCCGCCACTTTTGGTACTGCGCCGATGCTGGAATGGCTGGAAGCGAATGATCTTGTCCCCGATGCCTGCCTCGTCGGCGAACCGACGTCGGCCAAGCAGCTTGGCGATACCATCAAGATAGGCCGGCGCGGCTCGCTGAACGCCTGGCTGACGATCCGCGGCGCACAGGGCCATGTCGCTTATCCGCACCGTGCTGATAACCCTGTGACGCGGCTGGTGGCGATTCTGGCGGCATTGAAGGCGCGCGGGCTCGATGATGGCAGCAGCTGGTTCGATGCCTCCAACCTTGAAGTCACCGATATCAGCGTCGGTAACCCGGCCAGCAATGTCATACCGGCGCAGGCGATGGCGCGGATCAATATCCGCTTCAACGATCTGCATACGGGCACCGATCTTGCCGATTGGATCCGCGCCACCGTCGCCGCCCATGCCCCCTCGGCCGAGGTCGTGACAAGGATTTCGGGCGAGGCGTTCCTGACCGAGCCGGGCGCCCTGTCAGGGCTGGTCGCTGCCGCCGTGACACAGGTCACCGGGGTCGCGCCCGATTTGTCGACCAGCGGCGGCACCTCCGATGCGCGCTTCATCCGCCGGCTGTGCCCGGTGGTTGAATTCGGGCTGGTTGGCGTGTCGATGCACAAGGCCGATGAAAGCGCCGGCGTCGCCGATATCGAAACACTGGCGCTGATCTATGATGATGTGCTGCGGCGGTTTTTTGCCTGAGACCTGAAAAGGGGGCGATGATGCGGGAAAAGGAACTGCGGCTCGCGCTGGTCTGCTACGGCGGGGTCAGCCTCGCGATCTACATGCACGGCACTACCAAGGAAGTCTGGAAGCTGTGCCGCGCTTCGATGCGCTACCGCATGCACAAGACCCATGATCTGCCGCCGGCGAGTGACAGTGAATTCGTTTACTACCAGCTGATCGAATTGATGAGCCCCCATGTCGAATTGCGGGTGATGACCGATATCATCGCCGGGGCCTCGGCGGGTGGCATCAACGGCATCATGCTGGCGCAAGCGACATCGCAGGGTTCGGATATGGAACCGCTCCGCGACCTGTGGCTCGATGCCGCCGATAGCGACCGATTGCTCGAACCGGCGGGCGCGGCGGCGCGCTTTTCAAAGCTTTGGGCGACGCCGCTGGTCTGGTGGGCGCGCCGCAAGGGCCTGGTCATGACCGACATGGATGACCCCGAGGCGCGTGCCGAAGTGGCGCGCAAATTGTCGCGGCTAATGCGGTCGCGCTGGTTCAAGCCGCCGTTTTCCGGGCCGATATTTTCCGCCACGCTCTATGATGCGCTGGCCGCGATGGACGCCGGCGACCGCACGCCGCCGCTGGTGCCGCCGCTGCAACCGCTCGATCTGTTCGTCACCGTCACCGATTATCATGGCGCACCCGAGCGGCTGCACCTCCATTCGCCGCCCGAAATCATCGAAAACGAACACCGGCTGATCATCGGCTTTTCCGATCCCGGCCCCGATGCCAATGGCAAGCGGCATCTGGGTGACATCGCCGAACTGGCCTTTGCTGCGCGCGCCACAGCCTCGTTCCCCGGCGCGTTTCCACCGGCGCGTGTGGGTGAAATCGATGCCGTGGTTGCCGAGCGCGGCCTCAAATGGCCGGGGCGCAGCGCCTTTCTGGCGCGGCTGTTTCCAGGCAACCCCCACCCCGAAACCGCGACGCTGATCGATGGCGCCGTGCTCAATAACCGGCCCTTTGGCCCGGCCATCGAAGCGCTGTCGCGGCGGCCGTCGCACCGCGAGGTCGACCGGCGTTTTGTCTATGTCGATCCCAAACCGGGCATGCACAGCCAGGCCATGCCCGATCCGGCGAAATTGCCGGGCTTTTTCGCCACGGTGCTGCGCAGCCTTGCCGACATTCCGCGTCAGCAGCCGATCAACGACAACCTTGCCGCCATCGAAGCGTTGTCTGCCGATGTGCGGCGGCTGCGCTATGTTATCGATGGCATGACGTCTGTGGTCGATGCCGCCATCGACCGGGCGATCGGCATGGGGGTGCTGTTGCTGCGGCCGACCCCGGTGCGGCTCGCCGAATGGCGATCGAAGCTGCAAAGCGTCGCGGCACGCGAATCGGGCTTTGCCTATGCCGCTTATGGCCAGTTGAAGATCGCGCGCATCGTCGAGGCCTTGTCCGAACGCCTGGCGGCGGTCGGCGGGGTGCCGCTCGCCGATGTGCGCGGCGCGCTCTGGGGCTATGTCCGCGCCATGGGGCTCGATCAGCCCGCACAGGCGCTGGCCAAGGGCGGCGCCGCCTCGCTTTATGTCAGCTTCCTGCGCAGTTTTGACCTCGAATTCCGCACCCGCCGGCTGCGTTTCCTCATCCGCCGGGTCAATGCGCTCAGCGAAGCCACCACCGATGATGCCGAACGCCATGGCCTGGAGGCGATGAAGGCCGGGCTCTACGCGATTGTGTCGCCGCATCTCGAACGTCGCCAGCCGGAATTCTACAATAGCCGGGTGCGCGAAGCGGCGGCCGGGGTGGTCACCGCCCCCGAAGCCGCGCTGGCGGCGCTGGGCGATGCGCTCGACCTGCGCAGCCTCGATACCATCAGCGATGCCACGTTGATCAACCTGTTCACCCAATTGCCGACCCGCACGCTCAAGCGCAGCCTGATGGCCGCCTATCTCGGCTTTCCGTTTTTCGATATCGCCATGTTGCCGCTGTTGAATGGCGACGGAGTCGATGAATTTGATGAAATCAAGGTCGACAGGCTGTCGCCCGATGATGCGCTGTCGTTGCGTGGCGCCGGTGGCGGCACGCTCAAGGGGGCGCAATTCAACGCCTTTGGCGCGTTTTTCAGCCGCGCCTATCGCGAGCATGATTATCTCTGGGGCCGGCTGCACAGCGCCGAACGGCTGATCGATATCGTCGCCTCCACCTTGCCCGCCGATCAAGCCCTGGCGCAAGCGCAACTGACGACGCTCAAACGCGAAGCCTTTGCCGCGATCATTGAAGCCGAACGCCCGCGCCTGACACAGATCGGTGACCTGTTTGCCGCGCTCGATCGGGCGCTCGCCGAGCTTTGAGATTTATTCAGCGGGCAGGGCGCGCGCGCGCCCCTTGGCGCCGCGCAAGAACCAGATGATGATCGCCATGCCGCCCAGCGTCGGCAGCGCCCAGATGGCGGGGTTGAAGGCGTGCGCAGGGAACATCTCGACCAGCCCGACCGACAGGAACGCCGTGTAAGCCGCAATCCCGGTCGCCACCATCGCCTTCAAATGTTCGGGGATATAGTCGAGCCGACCCGGCGATGGCCGAAACATGTACCACAAATAGGTCAGCGTCGTGCCAAAGCCGATTATCGAAACCCCGATCATCAGCGGCTGTGACAGCATTACGCCTTCAAAAGCGCATTTCGCCGCCGCTGCCAGCACGGCGACTTGCAACGCCACCATCGACCAGTGGCGATTGGCGGCATGGTCACGCTTGTTGGCGATCATCTTCAGGCCATAGCGCGTCATGCTCATCGTCAGCAGCGCCAGATACAGCATCATCCAGCCGAACAGACCCCGATACAGCGGTGCATCGGTCAGCCCGTCATGCATCGCCAGCGGCCAGCGCAGCGACAACAGCCCCATGCCCAGCGCCATGAACCCGGCGGTATAAATCGAAACGCTGAACATCGCCCCCCAGCGCCGATGCGCCGGGCCGCCCTTGCGCGTCGCCACCGCGCCCCAGAAACTGGTCAGCGCCACCACGCCCGAGCCGACATGCACGGCCAGAATCAAAGTGAACAGCCAGGGCATTTTCGGCCAATCGTCTCCAGTGCCAACCGGGTTGTTTTGTGCGATGCTGCCGCGCGGCGCAAGGCCGACAGGAGTGGCTTGCCATGACCGCAGCGATTCGCGCTGGCATCGTCTATTTCGCATTTGTGTTCATCATCGGTTTCGGGCTCGGCACGATTCGCGTTTTGTTTGTCATCCCGCGTTTGGGTGAACTTGTGGCGGTCATGCTGGAACTGCCGGTCATGCTCGGCGGCGCCTGGCTGGTCTGTGGCCGGGTGATTTCGCGCTGGCAGGTGCCCGACCGGGCGGGACCTCGCGCCGCGATGGGCGCCATGGCATTTGTGCTGCTGATGATTGCCGAACTGGCGCTGGCCGTTCTGGTCTTTGGCCGCACCCCGGCGCAACATTTTGCGGCCTATGGCGATGCCGCCGGGTGGCTCGGGCTGGCGGGGCAGATCGTTTTTGCGCTGCTGCCGCTATGGCGGGGCCGGCGCTGAATCGGCGGCCAGATGCGCTTGCTGCCTTGCAACATTCGCAGCCCCATGCTAGCCGCCGCCGCGTCTGGTGAGCATCCGTTCCCGGACGCTTACGCTATTTCCTCTTGTCGCTGGACCCCGGGCCCGTGGAACCGAAGTTGCAACCTAATTCTGCTCTTGCAGCGTCAAGCGTGGCGCTTGGCCTGTCGGGTCGCTATGCGACCGCGCTGTTCGACCTTGCCATCGACGGCAATGCGCTCGATGCCGTCGCCGCCAGCCTCGCCACGCTGAAGGACGCGCTGGCCCAGTCGGATGATTTGCAGACACTCGTCTCAAGCCCGATGGTCACCCGCAAGGCCGCTGCCGCCGGTATCGCCGGTGTTGCCGCTTCGATCGGCCTCGACAAGCTGACCACCTCGTTCCTCGGCGTGCTCGCCGGCAATCGCCGGTTGGCGACGCTGCCTGCCATCATCCGTGATTTCAATGCGCTGGCCGCTGCCCGCCGCGGCGAAATCAGCGCGCGCGTCACCGCGGCGCACCCGCTCACCGCCACCCAGCAAAAGGCGCTCGCCGCCAAGCTGAAATCCGGCCTTGGCCGCGATGTGGCGCTCGACATCACCATCGACCCTGCGATCCTTGGCGGACTCATCGTCCGCGTCGGCAGCCGCATGATTGATTCATCATTGAAAACCCGGCTCGATTCGCTCGGCCAGGCACTGAAGGGTTAAGCGCAAGATGGATATCAACGCCGCCGAAATTTCGCGGGTCATCAAGGACCAGATCGCCAATTTCGGCAACGACGCCGAAGTTTCCGAAGTCGGCCAGGTGCTGTCGGTCGGCGACGGCATCGCCCGCGTCCACGGCCTCGACAATGTCCAGGCCGGCGAGATGGTCGAATTC
>JBBQMB010000107.1:0-9351 GCA_038328515.1 Sphingomonadales bacterium | reverse complement strand
TCTTTCCCACAAGCGCCTGCAGGTTCATCGTATCGTCGGTCATCGGTGATCTCCGTTGGTTGGATGTTGCAACCCAAACCTAACCGAAGATCGCCGATGGCCAACCGCGACCTACACCACCACCAGGGACACGACCATTGCTTTGATGCTTCGCGCGACAACCGGCGCTTCGAGGGGGCTCTTGTAACCCAGAGGAACTCGCCTTTACGACCGATCGAGGCGACTTGAGGGCGCCGCTAGTTTCAGCGCCACACCATGAAATAGCACCCCGCTCAGCAAGTGCCTGTGACAATTCCTCGGTTACTGCTCGGAGGCGAACGCCGGTCAGGCCCTTTTCAACATTAAGTGGTGGTTCGAGCATCGTGCCGGTGCTGATTTTCGGGAGAATCCTCAAATCGAGCATAGACGTTTATATGTTCCGAGCCACTTGTTTGCGGTGACATGCGGAAGGTAGCGATTGGATAATTTTTGATTGGCTCACGTGAGCGCCTCGAGCGTGTCCACGATAATTTCTGGATGGCTGGAAGTCAAAAAACGGCCGCCCTCGGGGATTTTTACAAATGTTGCGGATGGCAGGATCGGTGACCAGTGACGTTGGACGTCGTCAAAGCTGTTGTGATTGTCGTCGTCGCCTTGGATCACGGCCCAGTCGTCGACTGTCAACGGTGCAGCGTCATAGCTGCCGTTTGAAATAAGTGATTGCTCATAGATGCCGCCCACCAGATTGCCGGTTGCGAAGGGACGCACGGCCCGGAACCGATCACGAATAAACTCGCTATCATCGCAAAGCGCATTATCGACAGCGCAGGACCCTGCCACAGCCCGCGTCAATTGCTCTAACCGGGCGATCGTCATCTGCCGCGAGATGTGGCGGAAATAAAATGCAACCAACCGCGGCTGTTGAAAAATATCCTTCATCACCCCCATAAGACCCTTACGCTGACTGCTGGCGTGGGTCGGCACCGTCGGCGACACCAGAACGACAGGGCCAACCCGGTCGGGCGCGGCCGATTTTATCGCGTGCACGAATTGGGCGCCGGCTCGGGCAATAATCGATATCTGTCGAATACGCAGCAGATCGAGGATAAACCGTGTGTCATCAATGGCCTGGCTAAAGGGATCACTAGCCGATGATCGGCCGAGGTGGGTCGCGCCAAATCCCGGTCGGTCGATGGCGATCGGTCGCCAGCCGCGAGCATGCAGTGCACGCACCATCACCCGCGGCACCTCTCGGCAAGACCAATTACTATGGACCATCAACACCGGTTTGCCAGATGCCGGGCCATAATCGCTCCAAGCGATCAATTCCCGGCTCGTGTTGCGCACCGCAAAGTGAGTGGGCTCGACGGCTGGGTTCAGAAATCCAGGCGCCCCATCGGTTGCCCTGGCAAGGGTGCTCAAGGCTTGCACTTCGATGATCAGACGCGAAAGTTCTGCAGCGCTTGTGATGCCCATGTTCGCGTAAATTGTTTCAAGTTCTTTCCTGACCACGGATGCGCTGATGCCAACGGCCGCAGCGGTCGCCTCGCGCGATAATCCGGTCACGACCAAAAGCGCAATCCGTGCCTGACGGTCCGAAAGCTGGAGCATCGCGGCTAGCAATGCCGGGCTGGCGGCATCATTGGGCAATATTCCAAAAGCCGCTGCCACGATCATATGTACAACGGCTGGCATGTTCGGTTGGCGTAATCGCTTGGCGGCGCTGGCCATCGCCTCGCGGACAGTGGCATAGGCTAGCCCGAGTTGCTTGGCGGCAGTTCGAGCGCTGCCCGTTTGCACGATTGCGACCACGACGCGCCGCTCGAGCCCGGTAAGCGGAAATCCAGACGCCGCAAGATCGATCGGCCCATTATGCCCGCTGCCGCCCGTGATTATTGCCACGCGGTCGACTTTGCCACTTACCGCGGCTTCGCGCGCAGCGGGCGGCAGGTTCCATCCGTCGGTCTCGTTAACGAAAGCCCAGAGCAGGTGGAGTATCTGACCATCGGCCGCCACCGCCATTAACCGGGAACTACGGTACTTCGCTTGCAACTCCAGATCGGCAAAATTGTCGACACGCGGCACCCAGTCAGGTGCAGAGCATGGCAATCTCGCCCCCCGTCGATCGAACAGCATAAAGCCCAGCATCTGCTGATTGAGCAACGCTGCGTCCGCAAAGCCCGCGCTATCGTCGTCAGCCAACGCCTCGGCTTCAAAGCCGGTCGGGTCGGCGCGTAGCGCGTCCGATGTTGCGCCTGGCGCATCTATGAGACGTTGGATAGCCGGCGAAAAATTTGCTCGATCTGCCATATCCCCCCGCGCAAGCTATTTCCCCTTACGTTTAATACTACGCGGCAGTTCACGCCGCGGCAATGTTCCTGTAATGATTACCCTACAAATGGCGATGGCCGTACGTTGCAGCGACTGTTACCAACCGTCTCAGACAGGCAAACAATTGGGTAGTATTGGATACAACAAATCGACTATTGTCGTCTTTTTTATCGAATTTTGTCTAAAAAAGATCACAAAAAAATATTTACGATAAAATTTAGGGGGCTCGATACAATGTCCATTCGGACCATAATAGGTTTAGCTGCGGTCTCTGCGACCGCGCTATTGGCGCCGGAAGCTTCTGCGCAAACGGCACCGCCCAATCTTGGCAATTTTCAAGCCCTTGACGGGCTTTTCAGGGTCGGCATCAGCGTAAATAATCAACTGAATGGTTTCGATCAGGCAGCCGGGTTCCAACAAAGCACGATCACCGATCTGCAAACCTATCTGGACCCCAGTGAAATCGCTTTGCGTGTTGGCCAGCAGAATGCCCAATTTGGCGCGATCTCGGCGGTGTTCGATATTCGCGGCGCGAATGCTGTTGCCAGCTATCAACAGAATGGCACGGCGCTTACCATCAATGTCGTGTCGCCGACCGGGCAGGTAATTCAGGTCAATGGCGCCGCCTGCAGCTTTACCTTCAACGGTCTGACCCGCCAGCAGTCGTATAATCAACTCGACAATGCTGTGGACACCGACCTTGATCCGACGCCGGTAGGTCAGGCGCTTCTGCAATGTCTGCAAACTGGCTTGGCACGATTTTCGCCCATAGATCCGCTAGCGGGCAACCCCGGCAGTCTTCAGGCATCGTTGACCCGCAGCGCGCTCGATCTTTCAGATAATGATTCACTCGTTGAACAAGGCGCCAATACGGCCGGCACGCCATGGATTGTCGGTGCGGCATACACAACTGGGTCGGCTGGACGCTTTGGTATCGACAGGTTCGACGCTCGGCTCCAGCGCAGCTTCCGGGTCCTCGAAGGCAGCCGGGCATTGTTGAAGATTGATCTGCCGTTTAACTATTCGCGTATCAACGGAGTCGACGCGTTCAGCGGCCAGATCGGCATTGGACTCGAAGTGCCTTTGATTTCGCAAAAATGGACGGTCGAACCGCGGGTTGCCTATGGTGCTGTCTATTCCGGCGATGCTGGTTCAGCCGGGCATATCGTGCAATTTTCGGCAACCAGCCGGTTCGTGGTTCAGGGTCTGGGCCGTGGTCGTCTGGTTATCGGCAACATGGTTGGTTATAGCCAGACGCTGGACGTGCCGGGCACCGGCTTTAACCTCAATCCCGACCTCAAGAACTGGTCTCTGCGCAATGGTCTTGCCTATGACCTGCCGTTGAAGGCACGTATCTTCAGCCGGTCGAGTTCGTTGCGCGCCAGCTACAGTTTCACGCATTATCTGGGCAGCGAATTGTTCAATAACAGCTTTCACGAAGCCGCCATTTCCATCGGGTTGCGGGGACGCGAGGATTCCGTCAGGGCGTCGCGCGACCTGATCCGTCTCAACATCAGCACGATTCTGGCGCGTGGCTACAGCACTTACAACATGGGCGTCGGATTTAAATTCTGATGCTGATGCGCACCGTCAGGCTGATTTTCCTGTCGCTGGCTATTCTGTTTTCGGTACCCGGGGTTGCGCAAACGGCTGGGGAACCGAGGCTGGCGCTGGTTATTGCCAATGGTGACTACCGCGCGCTCGACAGACTGAACGCAACCTATGCCGACGGCGATAAGGTTGCAGCAGCGCTATCGGCGACGGGTTTTGTCGATGCGTCGGGTGCGGGCAGCGTCCGCCCCCGACGCGACCTTAATAGACAGACATTGGCAAGCGAGGTTGCGGCCTTCAAGGCCAAGTTGGCGGCCGCCGGTCCTAGTGCGTTCGGTGTGCTGTATTTTTCGGGCCATGGTGCTGCGGTCAGCGACGGCAGCGAAGTGCATATCGTACCGGTCGATGTTACGCGGGAAAACATTGCAGCCGGCGGCACGATATCGCGTTCCGCCGTCACACGAACGCTTATGTCGTCAGGCGCTCGCACCCTGCTTGTCATCCTCGATATGTGCCGGAATACGATTGCTGGACTGGCATCAGCGCCGACTGAAGCCTCGCTTATCCAGAATACAGCCACAACCACCCCAATCACAGGCTCGATCGCGGGCAAAGGCTTTCAGCGCATCATCCGAAACCAAAACGCGGAACTTCGACCGGATCAGGGCTACCTCGTCGCCTATTCGACAAGTGCCGACCAGGTCGCTTTTGACGACGGGATTTTTTCCAAGATCCTGGCTGAGGAAATCCGGCGACCGCAGCAAAACATCGCCGACGTCATGAAGCGCGTATCCGACAGGGTCGCGGTCGCCAAAACTAGCCGTTTTCAGAAACCAACCTTTGATTATGGTCTGCAGGGGGGACCGCCATGTTTCGTCTCATGCGACCCGGCAACCGGCGCGCGCTTTTATGATTGCGCCAGTTGTCCGTGGATGCGGGCCCTGCCGGCGGGCATTGCCGCGGTCGGTTCGCCAGTGGCAGAACCCGGCCGCAACCGTGATGAGCCGGCACAGGAGCGCCTTGAAATACCGCGCGGGTTTGCCATCGGCGTTTACGAAGTCACCGTAGCCGAATGGACCGCCTGTGCGCGCGACGGCGCCTGTCAAAAACTCGCCACCTGGGCGGCTGACAATCCCAATCCGCTGATCCCCGCCACCAGCATCAGCTACGATGACGCGCTCGCATTTGCGGCGTGGATTTCGGCGCAGTCCGGCCGCCAGTATCGGCTGCCGAACGATGCCGAATGGGAATACGCCAGCAGGGCCGGCAGCACATCGGCTTTTCCATGGGGCGATTCAATTTCACCGGCAGAAGCCAATTACGACCATACTGCGCGCTATCGGGATTCTTCGACTGCCCCATATCGCGGCTATCCCGAAGCCGTAACGGGTTATCCGCCCAATGCCTTTGGGCTTTACCAGACACAGGGCAACGTTTGGGAATGGACGTCGGGTTGTGGTGATCCGCAATGCCATAGCCGAAGGCTGCGCGGCGGTTCGTTTCAGAGCACGCCACGCGAGTTGCGTGCGGCCAACCAGTTTGCCATCGCCCCTGGCAAACGCCGCGATGATGCCGGATTGCGCGTCGTGCGCGACCTTGATGCCGATGAAGTCGGGATCGGCCTCTAGCGATGCACTCAGTGCGCAGCTTTGAGACGCTTCTCCGCCGTCTAGGAACCGCGCTCGCCTTGTTGGCCGCAACCACGGCGGCCGGCGAAACACACGCGCTGCTCGTCGGTGTTTCACGCTACGGTACTCCGACGATAAGCGATCTAGCCGGTCCGGCAAACGACCTTGCCGCTATGGAGACGCTTGTGAAGCGGCTGGGTACAAAGGATCTAGTTTCGCTACGCGATGCAGCTGTTTCACGTTCGAGCGTCGAGTTGGCCCTTCAGCAAATGGGCCGGCGAACACGCCCAGGAGATTGGGTGCTATTCTATTATTCGGGCCATGGCGCGCAGGCGCTTGCCAGCCAGCATTCGGACGTCGATGGCGATTATGACCAGTTTGTACCCTTACCCGGCTTCGATCCGGCCGATCCGAAACCTGAAGCGTATATTCTGGACAAGGATTTTTACGCCTGGATCAAGCGCTACCTGCCATTCGACGTGCCGATCGTGATGGTGGTCGATTCGTGCCACTCGGGATCAATGCAGCGGCGGATCGACCCGCGGGCCTATTCTTTCACGGCGCGCGTCACCTTGCAGCAAACCGCCGATCGAGCGGTCAAACTGATTGATCGCCCTGGCCCCCGTTTGGAGGCGTTGCGTACTGATGGCCAGCCGCTCACCACCGCTGTAACGCGCGAAGATTTGCCCAACCTGATCTACATCGGCGCGTCACGCGACGACCAACTGGCGCTGGAAACCGAACTGCCTCAGGAAGGTGATCCACAGCGAGGCGTACTGACATTTGCCTTGGAACAGGGGCTTAACTACGCCGGCGCAAATGAGACGTCACCAGCGGCCGACCTTGACGATGACGGTATCCTGACGGTGAGCGAATTAAGCGCCTATATCGACGGGCAGGTACGGTTACTGAGCGCACAGCGTCAGCAAAGCAGCATATTATTTCCATCCGGCTGGGGCGATCGTCGGCTGTTTTCCGGGTTTCCGCCACCAAGGCCGGCAAGCGAGATATCACTCCCTAGAATCATGATTGTCGACCCAGAGAATCACTTGCCAGCGCCCGCATCAGATGTGCCGTGGCGACAGGCGGGTGCATCGAGCGAGGCCGACTTCATCTGGATTTTCGACGCCGGCGACGTCGTCCGCCGTTCGGGCGACCTAGTTGCTACAAAGGTTAAAACGTTTGATCAATTTGCCGGCGTCTTGGAGAAATGGCAAACACTGCTGACCCTTCGGCCGCTCGTTTCGGAGCGCGCCGTGCGCCTAGTCATCGAGCCTTCCGGCGCAGACTATGTCTATCCGCAAAATTCGATCGTCTCAGTCAAACTGAATCGAACCAAGTCGATCGCCAATGCGACGTATGCGACCGTGTTTAACATTGCCTCCGACGGGACGATCCAATTGCTTTACCCACTCGCCCCGGACGGCGCCGGCGAGATCGATCGAGATATTAGTTCGGTGCTTGAAACGCGCATCGTGGACCCATACGGTGTTGACCACATCATCGCAGTCACAACGCCCAATCCGCCGGTTGAACTACGATCCGTGCTGCAAAACGCCGACGGGCATCGACAATACGGCAATCTCGCAGCTGTGATCCGCGCAACGCTCAAGCGCGCTAGTGGCAAAGCATCTCTGTCAATCGCGGAGCTTTACACAGATCAATGACGCTCAGTCTGTCTGTCGTACTAAAAGCCACAGATGGAACGCCGAAACCAAGCTTTGAGAAACGAGAGAAAGCTATTTAACGGCCAAAAGTGGGTGCTATTCTGCCAAGTAGGTCTGTATCGAATCGACATTCAGCACCAAAGCGAGATCGCGGCTACGTATAGGCTGGCGTGGTAATTTTCGAAGACACTGAAGCCGAAAATTACGTCGAGCGCACCTGCTCCATTAAACTGGCCGACCACACTCATAACGAACCGAAGGGAGCAGCCATCGTGGGGAAAAATGTGGGGAAAGATATTTTGTTCTAATTATATACTGTAAATTCATATGTTTAGCAATAAAGTTAGAGGGACTCCGACTCCGCCATTTTATTCTTCTTGCCAGCAGTTGCTCGGGTGCTTTCCGAAGGCCCTGTCGGCGGGCCAGGCGCGAAAAAAAGGGCGGCCCCTCGCGGAGCCGCCCTTTTCGCGTTGGCTGGTAGCGCCGCGGCATGAACCGCGGCGCTACTGGCGCAATTTACTTCAGTTCGACGGTCGCGCCGGCGGCTTCAAGCTGGGCCTTCAGCTTGTCGGCTTCGGCCTTGTTGACGCCTTCCTTGATGGCCTTGGGAGCCGATTCAACGAGCGTCTTGGCTTCGGTCAAGCCAAGGCCGGTGATGGCGCGGACTTCCTTGATGACGTTGATCTTCTTGCCACCGTCGCCGGTCAGGATGACGTCGAATTCGGTCTTTTCTTCGGCGGCAGGTGCAGCAGCAGCGGCCGGGCCGGCAACGGCGACGGCGGCAGCGGCGGAAACGCCCCATTTTTCTTCGAGCATCTTGGCAAGGTCAGCCGCTTCGAGAACGGTCAATGCCGAAAGCTGTTCGACGATCGAGTTAAGGTCAGCCATGGTAATTCTCCAAATCTAAGGTCTTGTGAGGGCCGAAATTGGCCGGAATGTTACGCAGCGTCCTTCTCGGCATAGGCCGAAATGACACGGGCCAGCTTGCCGGCGGGCGCGGTGGCCAGCTGTGCGAGCTTGGTTGCCGGGGCATTGACCAGGCCGATGATCTTGGCACGAAGCTCGTCGAGCGACGGCAGTTCGGCCAGGGCCTTGACGCCATTCACGTCGAGGACAGTTGCCCCCATCGCGCCGCCAACGATCTCGAACTTGTCGGTCGTCTTCGCGAACGCCACCGCCACCTTGGCCGCAGCGACCGGATCGGTCGATGTGGCAAAGCCGGTCGGGCCGGTCAGCATGTCGCCGATCGGCTGATAAGGCGTGCCTTCAAGCGCAATGCGCGCAAGGCGATTCTTGGTCACCTTGAAGCTGGCACCTGCCTGCCGCATCTTGTTCCGAAGGTCGGTGACCTGGGCCACCGTCAGCCCGTGATTGCGGGCGACCACAATGACGGACGTTTCGGACAAGGTCTGGGCAAGACCTGTGATCAGCTCGGATTTTTGAGCGCGATCCATGCTCTCTCCTTGCTAATTGTCGCGGCTGCACGCAGCCACAACGGTTACCATATCGCGGCTGCGATACGGCGGTGAGCCAGTGGCCGGGACTGTTGGGGTCCGGGCCATTGGCCCGTCCGAGGGATCGTCGCTTGCCGCGCGGCCAGGGCCGCCATCACAAGCCCGGCGCACATCTCGTGGATGCTGCCGGTAAAAAACTATCCCCGTCTCATGCAGGCCAAATGCTTAAGTGCTCGCGCACACCTGCAGTCTCGGACGGTATGCCTTGGGCAAGCCCTTGGCAGAGCGTGCGCTATACAGGCTCTGGCGCACCGGTCAAGGCTGGCGGCAGAAACGCGCCCGGCTCGCCTCGGTCTGCCGGACGATGGAATCACGATCGAGCCCGGTCATCGGGCTGGCTTTCGCCATGCTGGCAATCATCGTGCCGGCTTCACCGATGAGGGCGCACGCCTCGCCGCCGCGCCCGGCAGCGCCCAGCACATCGCCCAGCGACAGCAGCCCGACCAGCAATTGGCGTTGCGCTTCGGCAGTGCCCGGCCGCCCGGCCAGCGCGCGCCGACGGTCGGCGAGTGACTGGCTCAGCTCCGCGATCGCCGGCCCGGTTTGCCCTGCCGCCGCCAGCCCTTCACCATAGGTCAGTCGCGCCGTCCGAGCCCATGAAGCCAGCGATTCATCCTGCGGGTCGGTGGCTGCCATCGCCATCCAGCCCGTCCGCGCGGCGGCAAGCACCGGCAGCGCCGC
>JBBQMB010000106.1:0-9657 GCA_038328515.1 Sphingomonadales bacterium | reverse complement strand
GCATCACATGGTCGTCGGCATGGCCGGCGTGCTGGATTCGGCTCGGTTCCGGCATTTCCTGGCCGATGAATTCAACGTGTCGGTCAAGGATGTGACGGCGTTTGTGCTCGGTGGCCATGGCGATACGATGGTGCCGGTGATCGAATATTCGACCGTTGCCGGCATTCCGATTCCGGCGCTGATCGAAATGGGCTGGACGACCAAGGAACGCATCGACGCGATTGTGCAGCGCACCCGCTCGGGTGGCGGCGAGATCGACGGGCTGTTGAAGACCGGCAGCGCCTTTTATGCGCCGGCGACGAGCGGCATCGCGATGGCCGAAGCCTATCTGTACGATCAGAAGCGCGTCATTCCGTGCGCGGTGAATCTGACCGGACAATATGGGGTTAATGACCTTTATGTCGGCGTGCCGTGCGTGATTGGCGCGGGCGGGGTTGAGAAGGTGGTCGAAATCAAGCTGACGGCCGAAGCGCAGGCGAATTTCACGGTTAGCGTCGATGCGGTGAAGGAACTGCTCGTGGCGTGCAAGGCGATTGATGCGTCGCTGAACTAATTTTTTGAATTCGGGAGTTTTCATGATTCGTACGACTGCTCTGTTGGCGGCGATGACACTTGTCGGCTGCGCATCAACACAAAAAGTGCTCACGAAAGAGCCAACCGCCGTTTACCATTCGACTCATTCCCCCAAGGAAGTGGCGTTCTGCCTTGGCAACAAGAACTTGACCTCGGTGCTGGAGCGTGATGACGGTTCGCGGGTTATTCTATTGAAAAATGGCTATGGCGGCGTGTCGCTGGCCTTTTCAATCTATCCGGAAGGCGAAGGTAGCCGGATCGAGTATCGCAAGGAATTCGGCACGATCGGTGGCGTTTGGAAACAATGTGTCGGCGTAGAGCCCTGGAAGGGCTGACCAGTTTCTTGTGATTCAGGGCCGCTGGACGGAGACCCCCGGCGGCCTCGCAGGCTGCTGACAAGAGTTCATGGAAATTGTCTCCATGAGCATCTGCCAGCAGCATCACATCATGGGCTATGCCGCCGGCCTACGGCTTGGTTCACGCTTGACGTTCAGGCGCCGAATCCCACATAACCTGTGCTTATGGAGGCGGTGATGGCCAATTTGACACTTTCGATCCCCGATCCCGATCTGGCCCGCGCCCGCAAGCTGGCGGCCGAGCGCGGAACGAGCGTCAATGCGATGGTGCGCAAATTGTTGGCGCGAGAAGTCGGTGGCATTACGCCTGAACAACAGGAAGCCATCGACTGGATGGTGGCGCGAAGCGAGGCCAATGCCGGTCGCCGCGAGGGGCCTTTGCCGACGCGGGCGGAAACGTATGACCGCAAGATCAGCGGCCCGTTTTGATCTTCCTCGATACGAACGTCCTTCTTTACGCTGTCTCATCGGCACCGGCGGAGGAGGCCAAGCGGCGGCGTGCCATCACGGTGCTCGCCGGCGGTGACTATGCCACGTCCGGTCAGGTCCATGCCGAATTTTTCTACAATGCCACGATTAGGATCAAACCGCCTATCACTGCTGCCGAAGCGCTGGACTGGCTGGCGCGGCTGCGACGTTTCCCGGTCGTGCCGGTCACTGGCGAACTGGTCGCACGCGGCGTCGCCAACGCCGAGCGCTACCAGATCAGCTATTGGGATGGCGCCATCCTCGCAGCATCTCAGGAAATTGGCGCCGATACGCTTTACAGTGAAGACTTGAACGCCGGACAGCGCTACGGAAGCGTCCGTGTCGTCAATCCGTTTGTTGCCTGAGGGGCCAGAATGAACATTCACGAATATCAGGCGAAGGAAGTCCTCGCCAAATTTGGTGTGCCGGTGCCGGCGGGATTTGCCGCGTTGACGGTTGACGAGGCTGTGGCGGCGGCGGGCAAACTGCCGGGGCCGCTTTATGTCGTGAAGGCGCAGATTCACGCGGGTGGGCGCGGCAAGGGCAAGTTTGTTGAATTGCCGCCGGAAGCCAAGGGCGGGGTTCGCCTCGCGCGGTCGGCCGATGATGTGCGCGCGGCGGCGACCGACATGCTCGGCAATACGCTGGTGACGATCCAGACTGGGCCGCACGGCAAGCAGGTCAATCGGCTGTATGTCACCGATGGCGTTGATATCGATAAGGAATTTTACCTGGCGTTGCTCGTTGATCGGGCGACGGGGCGGATTGCGCTGGTGGTTTCGACCGAAGGCGGCATGGATATCGAAACCGTGGCGCATGATACGCCCGAGAAGATCCAGACGCTGACGATCGATCCGGCGACTGGCATCATGCCACACCATGGCCGGGCCGTGGCGGCGACGCTGGGGCTGTCGGGTGATCTCGCCAAGCAGGCCGAGAATGTTGTCGCGACGCTTTATGCCGCCTTTGTTGGCACCGATGCTTCGCAGATTGAAATCAACCCGTTGGCGGTGACCGGTGATGGCAAGCTGATGGTGCTCGATGCCAAGGTCGGGTTCGATCCCAACGCGCTCTACCGCCACCCCGATCTGGTCGCGTTGCGCGATCTGACCGAGGAAGACCCCGCCGAAGTCGAAGCGTCGAAGTTCGACTTGGCCTTTATCAAATTGGATGGCAGCATCGGTTGCCTGGTCAATGGCGCCGGGCTTGCCATGGCGACGATGGACATCATCAAGCTGAACGGCGAGGAGCCCGCCAACTTCCTCGATGTCGGCGGCGGTGCCGACAAGGAAAAGGTGACTAATGCCTTCAAGCTGATTTTGAAGGACCCGGCGGTGAAGGGCATTCTGGTCAACATCTTTGGCGGCATCATGCGCTGCGATATCATAGCTGAAGGCATTATCGCGGCGGCCAAGGAAGTGAACCTTTCGGTGCCGCTCGTGGTGCGGCTCGAAGGCACAAATGTCGAGCTTGGCAAGAAAATCCTCGCCGAAAGCGGGCTCCCGATTATCTCGGGCGATAACTTGGGCGATGCGGCCGAAAAGATCGTCGCTGAAGTTCGGAAGGCTGCATAATGTCGATTCTCATCAACAAATCCACCCGCGTCATCACCCAGGGCTTTACCGGCAAGCAGGGGACGTTCCACACCGAAGCGTCGATCGCCTATGGCACCATGGTCGTTGGCGGCACCGCACCTGGCAAGGGCGGCCAGTCGCATCTCGGGCTGCCGGTTTTTAATACGGTACACGAGGCACGCGCTGCAACCAATTGTGATGCCAGCGTTGTTTATGTGCCGCCGGCCGGGGCTGCCGATGCGATCTGCGAAGCCATCGATGCCGAAGTGCCGCTGATCATCTGCATCACCGAAGGCATTCCGGTGCTCGACATGGTGCGGGTCAAGCGCTCGCTCAGCGGCTCGAAATCACGGCTGATCGGGCCGAACTGCCCCGGGGTGCTGACCCCGGGTGAATGCAAGATCGGCATCATGCCCGGCAATATCTTTTCCAAGGGCTCGGTGGGCGTTGTCTCGCGGTCGGGCACGCTGACCTATGAAGCCGTCCACCAGACGACCGCTGTCGGCCTTGGCCAGACAACCGCGGTCGGCATCGGCGGCGATCCGGTCAATGGCACCAACTTCATCGATATGCTCGAGCTGTTCCTGGCCGATGACGCGACCAAGTCGATCATCATGATCGGTGAAATCGGCGGGAGTGCCGAAGAGGAAGCCGCGCAATTCATTGCCGACGAAGCGCGCCGCGGCCGCAAGAAGCCGATGGTTGGCTTCATCGCCGGCACCACGGCGCCTCCGGGGCGCCGCATGGGCCATGCCGGGGCGATTGTTTCGGGTGGCAAGGGCGATGCGGGTTCCAAGATGGCAGCAATGGAAGCCGCCGGCATCCGCGTGTCGCCGTCGCCGTCTTTGCTCGGCATCACGCTTGCTGAACTTTTGAAGGGCTGATGCCGGAGTCGCTTTCACCCGGCACGATCGAACTGACCGGACAGGCGGATTTCCCCGCCTGTCCGTGCTGCGGGGTGCCGGCGCGGCGGGTTTGGGGCAATCTGATCGATGCGGAAGGCACCACGGCCTATGTGGTGCAATGGGCACCGGGCACGGCCGGCAGCCATGCGGTGATGATCGGGCTGGTTTTTGGCGAATGGGGCGACGGTAGCCGGCGTGAGGCGCGGTCGCATGTCGCCATCGAGGTGCGGCACAACGGGCAGACGCCCATATTCGCCATCATCGACGCGGCACAATCGCAGATCGATGCGACGCCGCTGGCGGCTCGGCAGCTTGCCCGAACTGACGTACTGAACGGGCCGCTGCAGGCCCGAGTGCTCAACTATATCGAGCAGATCAGGGTGCAAGATGCCCGGGTTTCCGCCTTTACCTCGGCCTGAATTATGCCGACGGTAACCGCGCTCGACCATGTCAATATCCAGACACACGCGGTCGCCGCAACGGCGCAGTTTTTCGTTGATGTGCTCGATCTGGCGGCGCGGCCACCTTTTCCCGGCGCGGTGATGGACGAGGTGACGTGGATGTTCGACGCGCAAGGCCGGGCGCTCATTCACATCACGCTGCCCGGGCAGACCTTTGCCGAGGATGCCGAACGCCCGCTGCGTCCCGATACCGGCGCGCTGCACCATGTCGCTTTCGAATGCGAAGACCATGGCGCGATGCTGGCGCGGCTCGGCCGATTGGCGCTGCCGTTTCGTCGGCGCGACATCGCCGCGATCGGTTTGCAGCAGATTTTCGTTTCCGAACCCAATGGCGTGCTGCTCGAACTGAATTTTCGCGAGCGGTGAACGCCGGCCGCAGCAGGCAAATCGCGATAGTGCCGTAAAACATGGCTGCCATGTGGCGAAGGGCGGTGACAGGCGCGCCCGGCACGGGTATCAGCCCCTGACGGATTAAGGACGTGCTGTATGGATTTTGAAGCGTTGCTGCCCGGTGCCGAAGATAATTCGGCGCCGTCATGGGCGCGGAGCGATTGGCCTGTAACCCCGGGCGACGACCTGACGCGAGCGCTCGATGCCGCCGACATGGTCGTGCTGACGCCGGCCAAGGTTGCCGGCAAGGCAGCGGCGCTGGCGGCCACGGCAGGCGAAACGCCCGATGCGATCGCGCGCGCGGCGCAGGATGCGATTTCGGCGCTGATGCTGATCCGCACCTATCGGGTGCGCGGGCATCTTGCGGCTGATCTTGATCCGCTCGGCCTGCTGATACGTGATCTGCCGGCCGATCTGACGCCGGAATACCACGGGTTTTACGCCGCCGATCTCGATCGACCAGTGCATATCGGTGGTGCCATGGGGTTGCAGACGGCGACGATCCGCGAAATCGTGTCGATTTTGCGGGCCAATTACTGCGGCCATGTCGGCGTTGAATATATGCATATCAACGATGTCGAGGAACGCCGCCTCATCCAAGACAGGATCGAGGGCCGCAACAAGGAAATCCAGTTCACCGAGCTTGGCAAGAAGGCCATCCTCAACAAGCTGGTCGAAGCCGAATATTTCGAAAAATTCCTCGGTCGCAAATATGTCGGCACCAAGCGTTTCGGGCTGGATGGTGCCGAAGCGATGATCCCGGCGATGGAATCGATCATCAAGACCGGCGGCCAGTTCGGCATTAAGGAAATCGTTTTTGGCATGCCGCACCGCGGCCGGCTCAACATGCTTGCCAATGTCATGCGCAAGCCATTTCGAATCATTTTCCACGAGTTTGGCGGCGGTTCGGCCAATCCCGATGATGTCGGCGGCTCGGGCGATGTGAAATATCACCTCGGCACCAGCACCAATCGTGAATTCGACGGTAATATGGTGCACCTGTCACTGGCGCCCAACCCATCGCATCTCGAGGCGGTCGATCCGGTCGTGCTTGGCAAGGTGCGGGCGATTCAGACCATGGCCGGTGACGATCAACATGGCCGGTCGATGCCGGTGCTGCTGCATGGCGATGCCGCCTTTGCCGGGCAGGGTATCGTGGCCGAATGTTTCGGGTTTTCGGGGCTGACGGGTTATAATACTGGCGGCACCATCCATTTTGTCGTCAACAACCAGGTCGGTTTCACCACCAGCCCGCAATTTGCACGCTCGTCGCCTTATCCGTCGGATGTCGCCAAGATCGTCCAGGCACCGATTTTCCACGTCAATGGCGATGACCCCGAGGCAGTGACCTTTGCCACTAAGGTGGCGACCGAGTTCCGCCAGAAGTTCAAGCGCGACGTTGTCATCGACATGTGGTGCTATCGCCGCTTTGGCCATAACGAGAGCGACGAACCCAGCTTCACCCAGCCTTTGATGTACGCCCAGATCGGCAAACAGCGCCCGATCAGCGAGCTTTATGCCGCTCGACTGGAACGCGAAGGGGTAATCAGCGCGACCTATCTCGCCGATGCGATCAAGCAATATACCGAAGTGCTGGAGGCCGATTTTGAAGCGGCGGCGGGCTATAAGGCCGACAAAGCGGAGTGGTTCGAAGGGCGCTGGTCGGGGCTCGGCAAGCCCAAGGAAGAAATTACCGGCCGTCGGGCCGCGATGACCGGGGTTGCCGAGGCGGCGCTGCGTGTGATCGGCAAAACGCTGACCAACGTTCCGTATGATTTCAATATTCACAAGACGTTGGCGCGTATTCTTGATGCAAAATGTGAGACTCTGAACCAGGGGGCCAATATCGATTGGGCGACGGCTGAGGCCTTGGCCTTTGGATCGTTGCTGCGTGATGGTTATGGTGTGCGGCTGTCGGGCCAGGATTCGGGGCGCGGTACCTTCAGCCAGCGGCACTCGGTATGGACCGACCAGACCAATGGCAGCCGTTACACGCCATTGAAGACGCTTGGTACCGAAACCGGCGGCGGCAGCTTTGAGGTGCTCGACAGCCCCTTGTCGGAATTTGGCGTGCTTGGCTTTGAATATGGCTATGCGATCGCCGACCCCAATACATTGGTGTTGTGGGAGGGGCAGTTCGGCGATTTCGTCAATGGCGCCCAGACGATCATCGACCAGTTCATTGCATCAGGTGAAGTCAAATGGTTGCGCGCCAATGGCCTCGTGATGCTGCTGCCGCACGGCTATGAGGGGCAGGGGCCGGAACATAGTTCGGCACGCATGGAGCGGTTCTTGCAATTATGTGCCGAGGATAATCTCCAGATCGCCAATGCAACGACGCCATCGAATTATTTTCACCTGCTGCGCCGGCAATTGTTACGCGATTTCCGTAAACCCTTGATTATCTTTACACCAAAATCATTGTTGCGCCACAAACGCGCGGTGTCGACGCTGGCGGACATGGATGCTGGCACCAGTTTTCACCGCTGCCTCGATGACCTGGCGCCGTGCGATCCGGCCAGGATTCGCCGGTTGGTGATGTGCACCGGCAAGGTTTATTATGACTTGCTCGACGCGCGCGAGAAATCCGGGCGTGACGATGTCTATCTGCTGCGCGTCGAACAGCTTTATCCCTTCCCGGCCGATGTCGTGGTCGAATATGCCGCGATGTTCCCCGATCTGCAGGAGATTGTCTGGGCGCAGGAAGAGCCGAAAAACGCCGGCGCCTGGACGTTCATCGCCCCGCTGATCGAATCGGCGCTGGGCAAACGACCGGAATATGCCGGGCGGGCGGCCGCGGCGGCAACCGCGACCGGGCTGATGAAGCGTCACAACGCCGAACAGGCAAAGCTGGTCGCCGAAGCGCTCGGCGCAAGCCGGGCCGAAGTCAACGCCGCCATTCGCGGTAAGCTGAAACCGAAGAACAAGGCAGCATAATATGGCAACCGATGTCATCGTCCCCGCGCTGGGCGAATCGATCACCGAAGCAAGTGTCGGCCAATGGCTGAAGCAACCCGGCGATGCGGTTGCCGCCGATGAAGCCATCGTCAGCCTGGAAACCGACAAGGTGGCAGTTGAAGTGCCATCGCCGGTGGCAGGCGTGATGGGGGCGCAACTGTTCGCAGTGGGCGATACCGTGGCGGTCGGCGCGCGGATTGCTATTGTAGAGGTGGGCACTTCTTTTCCCCTCCCGGTTGACGCGAAGGCGTCGCTTGCGGCTGCGGGAGGGGCCGGGGGTGGGGCGCCGACACCGGCGCCAACGCCTGCGCCGGTCGCCACAGAGAACCCACCCGCGACCCCTCCCGCGAGCGGGAGGGGAGAGGTGCCGCTTGATGCCATGGGCCCGGCGGTGCGCACGCTCGTTGAAACCTATAACCTCGATCCGGCCAGCATTGCTGCTACCGGCAAGGATGGCCGGCTGACCAAGGGCGATGTGCTCGCGGCGATCGAAGCCGGGACCGCGAAGGTCAAGGCTTCGGCCTCGACTCCCCCACCCCCGGCCCCTCCCGCAGGCGGGAGGGGAGAGGTGCGCCGCGCGGCACGCGTGCGCATGACCCGGCTGCGCCAGACCATCGCGCGCCGGCTGAAGGAAGCTCAGAATACCGCGGCAATGCTGACGACCTTCAACGATGTCGATATGACCGCGGTGATGGCGGCGCGAGCGCGCTACAAGGATCTGTTTGGGAAAAAACACGGCGTTCGCCTTGGTTTCATGTCATTTTTCTCGCAAGCCGTGGTGTTGGCGCTGCGCGATGTGCCCGCGGTTGGTGCGTCGATCGAGGGCGAGGAAATCGTCTATCGCGACTATGCCGATCTCGGCATTGCGGTGTCGTCGCCCGGCGGCCTGGTTGTGCCGGTGCTGCGCAACGCCGACAAAATGTCGTTCGCCGATACCGAAAAGGCCATCGCCGATTTCGGCAAAAGGGCACAGGCCGGCAAGCTGGCCATCGCTGACTTGCAGGGTGGCAATTTCACCATCTCCAACGGCGGCGTGTTCGGCTCGCTGATGTCGACGCCCATCCTCAACACACCGCAATCGGGGGTGCTCGGCCTGCACAGGATCGAAGATCGGGCGGTGGTGCGCGATGGCCAGATCGTCATCCGCCCGATGATGTACATGGCGCTGAGCTATGACCATCGCGTCGTTGATGGCCGCGAAGCCGTGACCTTCCTCGTCCGCATCAAGGAAGCTATCGAAGACCCGGCGCGGTTGCTGATCGATTTGTAAATGGGCGACGACATGGGAATGGTATTAGTTCTGCGCCGGGTGGACGCCGTACAACTTGCAGTTTTGCGGGCGGACCCTGACACCGTGGCGGAATTCGCCATCGAGGATGAGGAAGCGCAAGAGAACGGCGACTGTATCGACTTCGACAAGGCTTGGCATGGCCTCCACTTCTTGTTCACTGGCAGTGCAGATCAAACCAATGCGCCGCTCAGCCTGTTGCGCACCGACAGCGAACCACTAGGTGAGGACATTGGCTATGGCCCGGTGCAATATTTGTCGCCGGCCACAGTGGCGGTATTCTGCAATGCGCTCGCGCAATTGACCGACGCTGACCTTCGAGCGAGATTCGACCCCGACGCCATGACGCGCGCTGACGTTTACCTCGCCGATGTCCTTAGTGAACAAGACGATTGGTCATGGACGTATATGATGCAGAGTATTCCCGCGCTACGCACGCTTGTCGACCGTTGCGTGGCCAAGCAATCTGGCCTGTTGGCCGTCATCACTTGAAATTTACCGTTACGGAGCAACAGCCATGGCCGCACCCGAATTCGACGTCGTCGTCATTGGCGCCGGGCCTGGTGGCTATGTTGCCGCCATCCGCGCGGCGCAGCACGGGCTGAAGGTCGCGTGCATCGAAAAGCGTGATCGGCTTGGCGGCACCTGCCTCAATGTTGGCTGCATTCCCTCAAAGGCGCTGCT
>JBBQMB010000105.1:0-9718 GCA_038328515.1 Sphingomonadales bacterium | reverse complement strand
CGATACGCATCGCCCTGATCCCCCACCATAGTTTGGCATGAACATACCCCGAAGGACGGCGCGACAATAGCGAACTTTTCGGCGCATCCTCGCTGCATTGCAGCGACCTTGCGGTCGTGCTAACCGGCGCGGCGCCTCCTTTGGGGTCCAGGATTACCATGTCGAGCGATTCGGCGACTGCAACGACACACGACCCGCAAGGTGCGCATGCGCCCCAGAGCACGACCAAGCTGGCGATCGGCACCATTGGCGTGGTGTTCGGCGATATCGGCACCAGCCCGCTGTATGCCCTGAAGGAAACCTTTACCGGCCATCACAAGCTGGCTGTCGACCAGTTGCACGTGTTCGGCATCATGAGCCTGATTTTCTGGACGATGACGCTGATCGTCACGATCAAATACATCATCGTAATCCTTCGTGCCGACAATCGCGGCGAAGGCGGAAGCCTGTCGTTGCTGGCGATGATCTCGCGATTGTCCGAGCACAGCAAGCGGCGGGCGCGCTGGCTCGGCCTGCTGGGGGTGCTGGCGACGTCGCTGTTCATCGGCGATTGCCTGATCACGCCGGCGATTTCGGTGCTGTCGGCGGTCGAAGGGCTGACCGTGTTCAACCCCGGGTTGCAACAACTGGTGGTGCCGGTGGCGATTGCCATCCTGATCGGGCTGTTCCTTTTGCAGTCGCGCGGCTCTGCCAAGGTCGGTGCCTTGTTCGCGCCGATCATGCTGGTTTATTTTGTCGTCATCGCCGTCATGGGTTTTGGCCAGATCTGGCGTGATCCGACGATTTTGCAGGCGATCAACCCGATCTGGGGGTTTCGTTTTTTTGCCGATAATCCCATGCTGGGCTTTCTGGCGCTCGGGTCGGTGGTGCTATCGGTGACCGGCGCCGAAGCGCTTTATGCCGATATGGGGCATTTTGGCCGCCGCCCGATCCAGATTTCCTGGCTATGGTTCGTCATGCCGGCACTGCTGCTCAACTATTTCGGGCAATCGGCGCTGGTGCTCGGGTCGCCCGAAAAAATCGCCAATCCCTTTTACCTGATGGCGCCTGACTGGGCGTTGCTGCCGCTGGTCGGGCTGGCGACGCTGGCGACGGTCATCGCCAGCCAGGCGGTGATTTCGGGGGCTTTTTCGGTGGTCCAACAGGCGGTGCAGCTCGGCTTTCTGCCGCGCATCAAGATCAACCACACCTCGGCATCGGCGGCGGGGCAGATTTATATTCCGCTGGTCAACTGGGCGATGCTTTTTGCCGTCTGCCTGCTGGTGCTCAGCTTCCGGACTTCGTCGAATCTGGCCTCGGCCTATGGGATCGCGGTAACCGGCAACATGTTCATCACCACGCTGATGATGGCGGTGCTGGTGCTGACGGTGTGGAAATGGAACCGCTGGCTGGCCTATGGCTTTGTCGGCACCTTCCTGATTATCGATGCTGCCTATTTCGCGTCGAACCTGACCAAGATTCCCGATGGCGGCTGGTTCCCGCTGCTGGTCGGCGCGGTTGCCTTCACCTTCCTGACGACCTGGGCACGCGGCCGCGGCTTGATGCAGGCGCGCATGAAGGAAAGCGCCATGCCGATGGACGTGTTCATCAAATCGGCTTCGAATGCAGCGACCCGCGTGTCGGGCACGGCGGTATTCATGAGCACGTCGATGAAGGGGGTGCCGCACGCGCTGCTGCACAATCTCAAGCACAACAAGGTGCTGCACGAACGCATCATGATCCTGACCGTGGTGATCGATGAAATCCCCTATGTGTCGGATGAAGATCGGATCGGGGTTGTCGATCTGGGGGCGAATTTTTATCGCATCATCATTCGCTATGGTTTCATGCAGCAGATCGACATTCCGGCGATCCTGAAGCGGGTGGAAAATTGCGGGCCGAAACTCAAGATGATGGAAACCAGCTTTTTCCTGTCACGCCAGACGCTGCTCGCCAGCGACCGGCCAGGCATGGCGCTGTGGCGCGAACATCTGTTCAGCTGGATGATGCGCAACGCTGAAAGCGCGATGGATTTCTTCAAGCTGCCGACCAATCGCGTCGTCGAACTCGGTTCGCAGGTCGAGATTTAGGCCACCGACGACGCCCTGAGCCCGACCGCGCCGATAATGATCATCGCCATGAAGGCGACCTGCACCGCTGTCAGTTTTTGCCCGAACAGCCAGACGCCAAGCACCGAGATCGCGACGATGCCGACCCCCGACCAGATCGCATAGGCAATGCCGACCGGGATGGTCTTCAACGCCGGGGCCAGCGCCAGGAAACACACGGCATAGAGCAGGATCGACCCCGCCGCCCATTGCCAGCGCGCCAGCCCGTCCGAAAGCTTGAGCATTGTCGTGGCCATGATTTCGAGCACGATCGCGACGCCGAGATAGGTCCAGCCGGTCATTCACTAGCGTCCGATGGTCTGCAAAAACGGCAGTGGTAGCGTAGCAGGGTGATCGCCGCCAGCACCACATTGCCACGGCGAAACGCCCAGAAGCTGCGAAAACTGTCGGAATATTTTACACTTTTGAATCCGGTGATTCAGGAATGCCTTGATTTTATAACCGAAATGGTTGTGGCATAAATCTTGCATAAATTAGGGTAAATAGAAACGGGCCGTGTTTAACGATTTGTAAAGGGAGCTTATTTTATGAAAATCATGCTTTTAGCTGGCGTCGCTGCAATCGCTGCCATCGCCGCCCCCGCCAGCGCCGTCATTGTCTATAATACGGCGCCCGGCCTTGCCGGCAACCAGGCCTATAGCGGCACCATCGGTCTTGATTTCCGGGTCAACACGGCGGTCAGGGTAACCGCTCTCGGGGCGTTCGATGCGCTTTCCGATGGCCTTTCGACCGATATTTTCGTCGGCATCTTCAACGCCGCCGGCGTTTTGGTCAGCCCGGTGATCAATTTCAACGGCGCCACCAACGATGGCAGCAGCGCCTATGTGTTCCAATCGATCACCCCGATCGTGCTGGCGGCCGGTGATTATCAGGTCGGTGCCTGGGGCTATAACGGCGTCGATTTGAACTACAACAATTCCGGCCCAGGCGGCCCGATCACCTTCAACAGCTTCAGCGGCAAGCTGACCGCGCTCGGCACCCGTTATGCCGTGAGTGGCGGCGTCATCGGCAACATCACCGACGTCGGCCTGACCCGTTATGGCGGTGCCACGCTCAACGTCACCAGCGTTCCCGAGCCCGCCAGCTGGGCGCTGCTGCTCGCCGGTTTCGGCATGATCGGCTATTCGATGCGTCGTCGCGGCGTGGCTGTCGTTTCGGCCTGAACCGCTTTTTTCGTCGTCAATCGAGCCGCGCGGGTAACCGCGCGGCTTTTTTGATGGACGATGCCGGTTGACGAATACCGTCTGAACCCGCCAGTTGCGGCCATGCTAGCTCTCCCACCCGCCCCGCCGCCCGTCGAAATCATCGTGACCGGCTCTGCCTTGCCCGCTGCCGCCGGCGCCGCTGCCTATTCACAGGTCAGCATCACCCGTGACCGGTTGGTCAGCACGGCCAGCGGACGGATCGAGGATGCCTTGAAGGATGTCGCCGGGCTGGTGGCGTTTCGCCGCACCGACAGCCGATCGGCCAATCCGACATCGCAAGGCGTGACGCTGCGGGCGCTGGGCGGCAATGCCGCGTCGCGGGCGTTGGTGCTGCTTGATGGCGTGCCGGTTGCCGATCCCTTTGCCGGCTATATCCCGTGGAGCGCGATCGATCCGGCGCGGCTGGCCGGGGTGCGCGTCACCCGTGGCGGCGGTGCGGGAGCGTTTGGCGCCGGCGCCGTTGCCGGCACGCTGGAACTGAGCAGCGCCGGGCCGAACGACCTGCCGGGCATCAGCCTGGCGCTTGCGGGTGGATCGCGCGATTCGTGGGAAGCCTCGGGCGGGCTGGCGGCACAACTTGGCGGCGGTTTCGTCACCGTCAGCGGGCGTTATGATCGCGGCGATGGCTATGCCTTGCTCCCGGCTGGCCAGCGGGGCGCGGTCGATATCCCGGCGCGCTATCGCAGTTGGGGCGCCAGCATCCGGGCTGTGTTGCCGGTCGGCGATGCGACCGAGCTGCAGGTCGCCGGGCGGGCGTTCGATGATGACCGCGTGCGCGGCCTGGCGCTGGTTGGTTCACAAACCAGCGGCGCCGATGCCAGCGTCCGGCTGGTCCATCGCGGTGATTGGGGGGTGGAGGCGCTCGCCTATGTCCAGACTCGCGAATTTGCGGCGCAATTTGCCGCCGTTGCTGCCAATCGCGCGACAGCGACGCCGTCGCTTGACCAGTACAGCACGCCGGCGACGGGTGTCGGGGGCAAGCTGGCGCTGCGCCCGCCGGTTGGCAGCGCCCATGATCTTGAAATCGGCATCGATGCCCGGCATGGCACCGGCACCAGCCGTGAACGCTTCCGCTACCAGGTCAACCGCTTCACCCGGCTGCGCGAGGCCGGTGGCGCCACCGCGACCATTGGCGCCTATGTCGAGGATAGCTGGAAGATCGGCGAAAGCTTCACCCTGACCGCTGGCGCCCGCGCCGACCATTGGCGGATTGCTGCCGGGCGCCTGTTTGAATTTGATAGCGATACCGGGGCGGGCACGCTGAACATCGCCACCGCCGCGCGCAACGGCTGGCGCGGCACAGCGCGCGGCGGGGCGCTGTGGCGGCCGCTGCCGGCGCTGGGCTTGCGGGCTGCCGCCTATTCGGGCTTTCGCCTGCCGACGCCGAACGAGCTGTACCGGCCCTTCCGCGTCGGCGCAGATGCAACCGCGGCCAACCCGGCGCTCGATCTCGAACGCGCCCGCGGCGTTGAGGCGGGGTTCGACTGGCAGCCGATCCCCACCGCGCGGCTGTCGATAACCGGCTATGCCAATGAACTGCAGGGCGCCATCGCCAATGTCACGCTCGGGCGCGGGCCGGGGGTGTTCCCCCAGGTCGGCTTTGTCGCGGCGGGCGGGGCGTTCCGGCAACGGCTCAACCTTGATGCGGTGACGGTCAAGGGGATCGAGGCCGATGCCAGTCTCCAGATGGGGGCCTTCACCGCCTCGGCGTCGCTCGCCTGGGCCGATCCGCGCGTCAAGGCGAGCGGTCTGGCGGCCGGGCTCGATGGCCTGCGCCCGGCGGCATCACCCCAGATCAGTGCCTCGGCGACGCTGGGCTGGACGCGCGAGCGGCTGGGCGGCAGCGTGACGGTGCGGCAGTTCGGGGCACAGTTCGACGATGACCAGAATCTGCGTCGTATCCCGCCGGCGACCACGGTCGATGCCAGTGCCCGGCTGGCGCTGTGGCAAGGGCTTTCGCTGGAGGTGCGGGCGGAAAACCTCACCGATACGCTCGTTGTGTCGGGGCTGAGCGCCGACGGGTTGATCGACCGGGCCCAGCCGCGCACGTTCTGGCTGGGGCTGCGCTGGGCGGGGTGAGCTTCACCTCCCCCCGTCGGGGGGAGGTCGAGAGACGCCGAAGGCGGCCCGGGAGAGGGGCTGCTGACGGCGCTCGCAGACCCCTCTCCCGGCTCGCTGCGCGAGTCCGATCTCCCCCCGGCGGGGGGAGGTGAAGTCGGTCGCGTGCGCGCCGTGAGGTCGCAGGGTCGCGCTAAATCCCCGCATACCATTCATAGCCGCGGTCTTCCCAATAGCCGCCTTGGCCGCTGCCATAGCCGGCGAGGCTGCTGACAACATCGATCCCCATGATATATTTGGCCTGTTTATAGCCCAGTTGGCGCTCGACCCTGAGCCGGACAGGGGCGCCATGGCCGACCGACAGGGGGCCGCCGTTCATGCTGTGGGCGAGGATGGTCTGCGGGTGGAAGGCATCGACAAGGTCGATGCTCTCGTAATAAATCGACGTTGATTGCGCGCCGCCTTTTGACAATTCGCCGCCGTAATTATCGGCGCAGCGGAACACGACATAGCGCGCGTTGGTCTTCATATCGGCGGCTTTGAGCACGCTGCCCAATAGCGGCCCGGTCCATTGGCCGATGGCGCTCCAGCCCTCCACACAGTCATGCCGGGTGATCTGGGTGCGCGCCGGCATGCTGCGCAATTGCGCCAGGCTGAGGTCCAGCGGCTTGTTGACAAGGCCCGCGATGGCGAGCTTCCAATTGGCAAAATCTTCGGCCTTGTGCGCCTGATATTCGGGCTCCATCGGTTCCTGGGTGCCGTTGACCTTGAAGATCGGCGACATGTCGGCGGCGCTGAATTCCTGCGCCAGCCCGTTGCGGCCGATCAGCCGCTGCCAGCGCTGGGTGGCGGCTTCGCTTGATTGCACGATGGCCTTGAGTTTCTGGTTGCGCACCACAGCGTCACAACCCGACAGCAACAAGCCACCTGCCGCCGCCCCGCCAAAGCCGATCAGGCCGCGCCGTGAGAGCATCGGTCGTGTCAAAATGGTCATTTCGTCACCTCCGGGTCGACGCGAAACTTGCCGGTGATCATCGATCTGATTTCATTATACGGCCCGGCCAGCACGACCATGGCGAGGTGCACGATGATGAACAGGATGATGAGATTGGCGGCCACCCAGTGGAGCGAGCGCGACGATGCTCGCCCGCCGAACACATCGAGCAGCCACGGCCAGGCGGCGTTGGTGCCCGGTGACATGCCCAGCCCGGTGAAGATGACCAGCGGGATGATAACCAGAACGACGCCGCCATAGGCGAGTTTTTGCAGGATGTGATAGCGTTTGGCGGCCTCGCCCCTGGGGAATTTCAGCTTGGCGTGCTGAATGATGTCATGGCCGATATTGGCCGGGCGCAGTTCCTTGAGGCGCGGTAGCAGGTCCTTGCGCAGATGCCCGGTGGCCAGGCTGTAGCCGAGGTAGACCAGTCCGTTGATGATCAGCACCCAGGCGAAGAAGAAATGGAAATTGCGCGCCGTTGCAAGGTCGCGGCCGCTGGGGATGGTCGACCAGGCGGGGTAGGCGATTGCCTGAGGCTGGCCGTTGCCGCCGCTGGAAATGCCGAGCACCCCGGTGGTGCGCACCGTCAGGCTGCCGATGCGGACAAAACCATAAGCGACACCTTGCGGTGTATCGGCCGAGCCGATTTCCAGCCAGCGCTTTGCATCATCGTCTTCGGCGCCATATTGGCCCCAATATAGCCCCGGGTGGGCATTGAAGATGTTGAACCCGGTGCCGATCATGAAAACGATCGCCAGGGCGTTGATCCAGTGGGTAACCCGCACCGCCAGCGCATGGCGATGAAACAGATACGGCGCCGCGCCCATAGTTGCGCCCGTTGTTTCGCCAGTCGTTTCGCCAGTCGTTTCGCCTGTCGCCATGCTGATGCCGCTCCGCTGTTCGTGCCAGCATATACGCCATCCGCTTTACTCTGGTTACAAGTGTTGCGCGATTTTCATGAACAAGCCGGGACGGGCTGACGCGGTCGCTTGGCGACGGGCACGGCAAGACGGCGGCATCGTTCACATCGGACAAAAATGCCGGTAAGCCTTGGCGCTTGCCGAAAGGATGATTTCAAGGATGTTGCGCGCCATCACCCCTGCCGGTGACACGAACGTCATCACCATCGATGCGGCCAGCGGCATGCTGCCTGTCGGCGCCATCTGGATCGATTTGCAAAATCCGACCCGCGCCGAAGAAATTTTCGTCGAAGGCGCCACCGGGATTGCCGTGCCGACCAAGGACGAGATGGACGAGATCGAAACCTCGAGCCGGCTGTATGAAGAAAATGGCGCCATTCACATGACCGTTACGCTGGCGACCGGAATTTTGCGCGAAAATCCTGAAACCCACGCGGTCAGCTTCATCCTGACGCCGGCGCACCTGATCACCGTTCGCTATGCCGAAATATTGTCGTTCGACCGCTTTGCCGGCCATGTCGAACGCACGCCCTTGTTGTGCGAAAATTCCGCATTGGCGCTGGTGCATCTGCTCGATGCTGTTGTCGACCGATTGGCCGATGGCATCGAACATGTCGGCCGCGAAGTCGATGCCGTGTCGCAGCAGGCATTTCGCCGCGCGCGGGGGGCCGGCCAACAGCGGATGTCCAACCTGGCGTTGCAGGCCTTGTTGTTCCGGCTCGGATCGGCGCAGGACGCGCTGTCGAAGGCGCGGCAGGCGGCAGTCAGCCTTTCGCGCGCGCTGGGCTATCTGGCTTTCGCCGCGCCCAAATCGGCGGGCATCGCCAGCCATGTCAAAAGCCTGTCGCGCGATATCGCATCGCTATCCGACCATTCGACTTATTTGTCGGGGAATATCACCTTTTTGCTCGATGCGGCGCTCGGCTTGATCTCGATCGAACAGAATGCCGTTTTGAAAATCTTTTCGGTCGGGGCGATCGTGTTCATGCCGCCAACGCTGGTTGCCGGTATTTACGGCATGAATTTCAAGTTCATACCCGAACTCGGCTGGTCATTGGGCTACCCCTGGGCGCTGGCGCTGATGCTGGCATCGGCGATTTTGCCGTATCTCGTCTTCCGTTGGCGCGGCTGGCTTTAGCGGGTGACGGCGCGGCGCGGGTCCTTGAAACCGAAATCGGCTTTCGACAGATCGGCGTTGTAGCTCGCCCCTGAAAGGCGGGTTTCGGTGCGGCCGCCCTGGGCATCACGCGCCGCCCAGCCGGCAAGGGCAAGGCCGCCCGGGGCCGCCGCCGTTCGCGAAAAAGCGATTTCCAATGTGCCGAATTCGGGCCGTTTCGGGTCACGCGCTTCGATCAGAACGCCGTTGCGATCCGACGCGACCACCCGGGCGACCCGCGACAGGTCGGGTTCGGACGACAATAATATCCCCAGCGGGGTCGATTTTACCGGCCATTGCGACACTTGCCGGACATTGTAATCAACAAAGGTCAGGGTGCGGCCATTGCCGACGATCAGCAATTTGGCGGTATCATATTGAAAGCGGATCTTGCCGGGCCGTGCCAGCAGCATCTTGCCAGTCAAGACCTTGCCATCGGCGCCGGTCTGGGTGAACGCCGCCGACAGGCTGGTTGTCGCCTTCAGCGAGGCCGCAACATCGTCGAGCGGCGCTGCCAGCGCCGGGGTGGCGAGCAGCACAGCGAGCGGGAGAAAAGCTGTTTTCATGGTGCCATCATGGCAGCGCGCTGCTTGCCGGGCCGTGAACAGCCCGATCAATTGCCCAGCGCGGCTTCGGCCTGTTTGGCGTCGCGGGTGCCGGCTGGCGCGTCGATCAGTTCGCGGACAAAGGCGCCCTTGTTGACCGTGGTTGTCTTGGGGTCACCAGCGTTCGACCGGATGGCGGGATCGGTATTGCCAGCGCCTGCCCTGTCGAGCAGTTGCTGTTCGGCGGCGGAGCGCTGTGGCACCTTGGCGCCAGGGCCGAACAGCGCTTCCATTGCGGCGCTCTGCGCATCCTGGCCAACGGCGCGCGGCGCGCCGGGGCGCGGCGGGGCGAGGCTGAAATCCTGCGGCACCACCAGGGGCGCGTTGCGGCTGATCGCCAGTTCATCGGGGGCATTATGCGCGGCCAGGCCGGTTTTGCCGCAGGCCGAAAGCGCCAGCGCGCCGCCCAGAACCACAATCAAGATACGCATAACCATCATCCTTTTGCCGCCAACGGCACCGTCAAGTCTTGGGCGCCAGCAGCGCCCGTCCGAGCAGCAATAGCACACCAACGCTGATCGCTGCATCTGCAACATTGAATACCCAGAAATTATGATCGCGCCAGAAGAAGTGCAAAAAATCGACGACATAACCAAAGCGCACCCGATCAACGATGTTGCCGAGCGCGCCACCGAGCACCAGCCCGAGCGCCAGCACATCGGGGCGCTG
>JBBQMB010000104.1:0-9795 GCA_038328515.1 Sphingomonadales bacterium | reverse complement strand
CCAAGATCGCTGCCCCAGGCGCGGACCGTTGCCGCGCGCCCGGGCACCGCAGCGGCGAACACGGCGCCGAACAGCGCGCCGATCGCGGCATGGCCGCTGGGGTAGCTGTAATTGGGTTTGGGCGGCGTTCTGGGCATGATCTTGACGGTACTGCGCGGGTCGCAGGTGCGCGGATCATCGGCGCCAACATAGGGCCGGTCGCGGGCGAAGTGCGATTTGGCGGCGTTGAGCGGCCCATCGAGATCGGCGCGGATGCGCTTGATCAGCGCCAGCGTGCGCGGCGTTGTTGTCGGCGAAAGCTGGTGGCCGACGCTGCAACTGAGCTGTTGCATGACCTGTGGCGAACGCGGCGCGATCTGGGTGGTGGCATAAGTGTAGCGCCGCGACCCGATATCGGCCGTGGTTTTGGCAAAGGCCGCCCGATCCGCCGTCGCCGCTGCCGAACCTGGCGCCGGTGGCGGCGCGACGATGGTGCGATAATCGACCGGCGCCAGATAGCCCGAGACAGGCGCTACCTTGCCGACAGCCGGCAAGGCGCCGGCGAGCAACAGCGCCAGAAAGGCGGCGCGCCTCAGCCCGTGCATTCGGCCGCCGGCGCCTTGGCGAGTTCATCGCTCGCGCGTGCCAGATCGGCCTGGAATTCGGGTTCCATCGCCAGCCGCCCATAGACCGACGTCGCCAGAATGCGGCCATAGGCGACATCGCTGAGCCAATGCACCCGGCAGGCGATGCGCAAATCACCGGTATGCTGGCCAAAGGCGCGAATGGTCTCGGCCCGCGCCGGGTTGGCATCGGCGAGGATCAGCGCCCATAACCAGCCGATGCCCGAATGACCCGATGGATAGGCAAAGCCCAGCGCCGCGCCGATACCATCCTTGCTGACCGGGTCACACGCTGGCCCCTTGTCGGTGGTGAACGGGCGCGGGCGTTTGTAAAAAGTCTTGGCGCTGCTCATCGGCCCGGTCAGATCGACCCCCGACCGGGCGATCATCGCCATGGTGATCGGCGTTGTCTGCGGCGAAATTGTCTTGCCAACGGCGCATGACAGCTTGGCGAAATAGGCGGGGCTGGTCGGGTTGAGCTCGGCCATTGCCTCTTGCCAATCCGCGCCGCCGATCCCGCTGGCGCTTGCGGCGTAAACGGTGCGGTCGGCAAGGTCCTGCGCGCTGCCTGGCGCCGGCGGTGGCGGCAACAGCTTCAAAATTGCAACCGGTGGTTTGCCCGTCAGATAGCCCGGCGGCACCTTGCGCGGCATGATCGCCATTGCCGCGCCGGCCGGCGTTTGCACTGCCGGCGTCTGCACGGCCGCCGTCTGCACTGCAGGCGTCTGCACTGCCGCCGTCTGCACTGCAGGCGTCTGCACTGCAGGTGTCTGCGCACAGGCCGCAGCCGCCAACCCGACCGCCACCATCCCGCTCAAAATTACCCGCATCACCTATTCCCCCGTGGCAAACTGTCCCGCGTCCGGCCGTCATTCTTGGGGAACGCCCATGGCAAGTCCAGCCGAATGACCCCGACTTGGCGCAAATTCATCGCGCCGGACATGGATATTGGTCGTCAGGCCCCTTGATGTTTGGCACCAAGAGGGTGACATTCACTGTTGTAGACCGCCGGCAACGGCGGAACCGACCATCAGCCCGCGTCCGGCCCACCCCGAGGGCCCGACGCCCCCAGCGGAGACAGGCATGCCCTCTTTTACCCGCGAGCTTGAAAAGACCCTGCATAACGCGCTCGCCGAAGCGGCGCGGCGTACACATGAATATGCCACGCTCGAACATCTTTTGCTGGCCTTGACCAGCGATACCCATGCCGTTGCCGTCCTGAAGGCGTGCAGCGTCGATCTCGATGAGCTCCAGGGTCAGCTCGCCCGCTATCTCGATACCGAATTGTCGGCGCTAAAGGCCGATGCCAGTGTCGATCCATCGCCCACCGCCGGCTTCCAGCGCGTTGTCCAGCGCGCCATCCTCCACGTCCAGTCATCGGGGCGTGAGGAAGTCACCGGCGCCAATGTGCTCGTCGCGCTGTTTTCCGAGCGCGAGAGCCATGCCGTCTTCTTCCTGCAGCAGCAGGATATGACGCGCCTCGATGCGGTCAGCTACATCAGCCATGGCATCGCCAAATCGGGCCAGAGCGAAACCCGCGCGGTCAAGGGTTCGGGCAATGGCGACAAGGACGAAGGCGAAACCCCCAAGGGCGAAAAGGCCGAAAAGGGCGAAAAGCCCAAGAACGGCGAATCCGCCCTCAAGCAATTCACCGTCAACCTCAATGAAAAGGCCGGCACCGGCAAGATCGATCCGCTCATCGGCCGCCACGCCGAGGTTGATCGCACCATCCAGATCCTGTGCCGCCGATCAAAGAACAACCCGCTTTATGTCGGCGACCCCGGCGTCGGCAAAACCGCCATCGCTGAAGGGCTGGCGCGCAAGATCGTCGAAGGCAGCGTGCCCGATGTGCTGTTGCCCGCCGTCATCTACAGCCTCGACATGGGCGCGCTGCTCGCCGGCACGCGCTATCGCGGTGATTTCGAGGAACGCCTGAAAAACGTCGTCAACGAGCTCGAAAAACTGCCGCACGCGGTGCTGTTCATCGATGAAATCCACACCGTTATCGGCGCCGGCGCCACCAGCGGCGGCGCGATGGATGCATCGAACCTGCTCAAGCCCGCGCTCTCATCGGGGGCCATTCGTTGCATCGGCTCGACGACTTACAAGGAATTCCGCAACCACTTCGAAAAAGATCGCGCCCTGCTGCGTCGCTTCCAGAAGATCGATGTCAACGAGCCATCGATCGAGGACAGCATCAAGATCCTGATGGGCCTGCGCCCGAGCTATGAAGAACATCACAAGCTGAAATACACGCCCGAAGCGATCAAGGCGGCGGTCGAACTGTCGGCGCGCTACATCAATGATCGCAAACTGCCCGACAAGGCCATCGACGTGATCGATGAAAGCGGCGCGTCGCAGATGCTGGTCGCACCGAGCAAGCGCAAGAAGGTCATCGGCGTCAAGGAAGTCGAAGCCGTCATCGCCACCATGGCGCGGATTCCGCCAAAAAGCGTCTCCACAGACGACAAAAAGGCACTCGCCACCCTCGATGCTGACTTGAAGCGTGTCGTCTTTGGCCAGGACAAGGCCATCGAACGCGTCGCCAGCGCCATCAAGCTCAGCCGCGCCGGCCTGCGCGAACCCAACAAGCCGATCGGCAGCTATTTGTTCTCCGGCCCCACCGGCGTTGGCAAGACCGAAGTTGCCAAACAGCTTGCCGCGATCCTCGGCATCCCGCTGACGCGCTTCGACATGAGCGAATATATGGAGCGCCACAGCGTCTCGCGGCTCATAGGGGCGCCTCCGGGCTATGTCGGCTTCGATCAGGGCGGGTTGCTCACCGATGCCGTCGATCAACAGCCGCATTCGGTGCTGCTGCTCGACGAAATCGAAAAGGCGCATCCCGATCTGTTCAACATCCTGCTGCAGGTCATGGACAACGGCAAGCTGACCGATCATCACGGCAAGACGGTCGATTTCCGCAACACCATCCTCATCATGACAACCAACGCCGGCGCTGCTGATATGGCCCGCGAAGGCATTGGTTTCGGCAGTACCCAGCGCGTTGGCGAAGACGAGGAAGCCATCAAGCGGATGTTCACACCCGAATTCCGCAACCGCTTGGATGCGGTCGTGGCGTTCGACTATCTGCCGCCCGAAATCGTCGCGCGGGTCATCGACAAGTTCATCCTCGAACTCGAACTGCAACTCGCCGAACGCGAAGTCCATATCGCGCTCACCGATGAAGCCAAATCATGGCTCACCGAACGCGGCTATGACAAGCTGTATGGCGCCCGCCCGATGGGCCGCCTGATCCAGGAAAAGATCAAGCAGCCGCTGGCCGAAGAACTGCTGTTCGGCAAACTCGTCCACGGCGGCGAAGTGCGGGTGCATCTGAAGGACAACGACCTCGCCTTCGAAATCGTGCCCGCAGCAAAGAAACCCCCGCGCTCGAAGAAGAAGGCAAAGGCGGTGCCACCGCCGACAGAAACCGTCTGATTTGTCTTCCCCCCTCCCGCCCATCCTGAGCCTGTCGAAGGGGGGAGGGGCCGGGGGTGGGGACTTTCTTCCCCGTTACCCCACCTTCGGCGTTGGGGTACGGTCCTTGTTGCGCTTGTCAGCAACATAGTTCTGCCCGTCGCTGGCTTTGCAGATGTCAAACAGTCCGGTGGCTTCAAACAAAGCCGGAAAATTCTTTTCGCCAAAGTTTCGCGGGTCGATCGGCGCCTGACGTTTCGCCGCGCTGCCCGCAGCCGATAGCAGCGCCCAACCATCGTCGCGTTTCGATGCCTCGACAGCACCGCGCAGAGTCAGCACCAATTTGGTGTCGCCGGCCAGCACTTTGGTGGTTGCGGGTTTGACCGAGGGGGCAACAGCTTTTCCAGCCTTTGGCTTGGGCGGTGGTTTTTGCGCCGACTTTTTGGTGGCTTCGGGCGTGTCCCCGTCGATAAAAAGGAACGTTGTGCAGGCGTTGACAAAGGCCCTTGGCGTCTTGCGCTCGCCAAAGCCATAAACATCATGGCCGTTGGCCTTCAACTGCATGACCAGCGGCGTGAAATCAGCGTCGCTCGAGGCGATGCAAAAGCCGTCGAGCTTTTGCGTATAGAGCAATTCCATCGCGTCGATGACGAGGGCGATATCCGTCGCGTTCTTGCCCGATGTATAGCTGAACTGCTGGATCGGCCGGATCGCGAATTCATGGAGTTGCGCCGTCCAGCCGGCCAGTCGTGGGTTCGACCAGTTACCATAGGCCCGCCGGATATTGACGGTGCCGCGCGCCGAAAGCTCGGCCAATATCCCGCCGATGGCGTTGTGCGAGATGTTATCAGCATCGATCAGCAACGCTATCCGCCGGCTCGCATCGGTGCCGGTATCACGCATCGTATTGGCCTCCCTCACTCGAATTCACCCCCCAATGCCCCCACTGCATCCTCATCCTTTGCCCCCAGAACCCGCTTTGCCACGCCAAAATCATGCCCCGCCCGCGCCATCGCCGCCAGTTCGCGGCGCATCCGTACCGGGTCACCGCTCGCCCCGTCGCGCCCGAACGGCCCGAAGCGCCGGCGCCGGGCAAAGGCGATCGCCGTCGTCAGCGCCACTTGTGCGCCATCCTCGCCCACATCCACTGTCGCCGCGACGTCGTCACGCCCCACGCCCGCCGCCGCCAACGCGCCCTTTACCCGGCGCAGGCCGAAACCCCGCGCCGTCAGGTCACGCATTTTAGACGCCGCATAAGCCCGGTCATCGACATAGCCGAGCCCGCAAATCCGCTCCACCAGCCCCTCGATATCGGGCAGTTCCGCGCCGCTCCAGCCGCGCTCACCGAGTTTTCGCTGCAAATAGCGGCGCAGTTTTGCCGCTGTCGTCGCATATTTCGCGGCATAGCCTACCGCCATATCCTGTAAATGCGTCGCATCGATCGGCTTTGGCGCGCGCGGCTCCTGCGGTGGCCTGGGCTTTTTGCGCCGCCGCCCCTTTGACTCGTCACCACCCGCATCATCAATCATGCCTTGTTTATGCCATGTTCGGGCCGGAATTTAAACGTGCCGCCCTGCCATAGTCCAAGCTTGGAGTCGGCAGGTCGGTGTCGCAGGGCGGCCAACGCTCGCGGCGGGGTCGATAAAGGGAGTGACAGGCTTGCACACAGGCCAGACCGAATTGGTTTCGACGCCAACCTTCGATACGCTGGCGCGACGCCGCGCCTCGTTCGGCTCCTTGGGTGAAGCGCTTGATTATGCAGCGCTTGGCGCCAAGGGGATGAATTTTCACGATGCCCGCGCCGATCTGGTGCGCGCCTATTCCTATGCCGAACTCGCTGCGGATGCCCGGGCGCAGGCGCGCCGGCTCGTTGCCGCCGGCATCAAGCCGGGTGACCGGATCGCCCTTATTGCTGAAACCGGGGCGGGCTTTGCCGCTGCCTTTTTTGCTGCCATCTATGCCGGCGCGCTGCCGGTGCCGCTGCCGCTGCCGACCAGTTTTGGTGGCCGCGAAGCCTATGTTGATCAGATCGCCACGCAATTGCGCAGTTGCGACCCGCGGCTGGTGCTGTCCCCCGAAGGCCTGTTCGCCATGGTCAGCCAATCAGCCGAAGGCTTGTGCCCGGCACATGATTGGTCAGTGTATTTCGCCGAACCGGCCCTTGAAGTCGTGCTTCCGCAGGCGCAACCGACCGATATCGCCTATCTGCAATATTCGAGCGGCAGCACGCGCTTTCCGCATGGCGTCGCCGTCACCCACGAAGCGCTACTCGCCAATCTCGCCGGCCATGCCCATTGCATGGAGGCCGGCGATGGCGACCGCGTCGTGTCGTGGCTGCCCTGGTATCATGACATGGGGCTGGTCGGCTGCATGCTGGCGCCGCTCGCCAACCAGATTTCGGTCGATTATCTCGCCACCGAAGATTTTGCGCGCCGGCCGTTGAGCTGGTTGACGCTGATCAGCCGCAACCCCGGCAACACGCTGAGCTATTCGCCGACCTTTGGTTATGACATTTGCGCGCGGCGGATTTCGGCGTCTATCAACGTCGCCGAACGCTTTGACCTTGCCCGCTGGCGCGTCGCCGGCAATGGCGCTGACATGATTCGCCCCGAAGTCATGCAGGCTTTCGTCGATGTCTTCGCTGCTGCCGGGTTCAAGGCGAGCGCCTTTTTGCCGAGCTATGGCCTGGCCGAAGCGACGCTTGCCGTCTCGATCATGCCGCTGGGCGAAGGCATTGTCTCCGACCTCATCGACGAGCGCACCCTGGCCGGCAGCGCCGGCGGCCGCAGCGATGCGCGCCAGCCGACGCGCTATCGCGCCATCGTCAATTGCGGCAAGGCGGTGCCGGGCCTGACCATTGAAATTCGCGATGAAGCCGGTGCCGTGCTGCCCGATCGCAAGATCGGCCGGGTGTTTGTGCGTGGCCTTGGCGTCATGGCCGGCTATTTCCGCGATGATGAAGCCACCGCAGCGGCGCTGTCGCCCGATGGCTGGCTCGATACCGGCGATATGGGCTATTTGTCGAAAGAAAGCATCTTCATCGTCGGCCGCGCCAAGGACATGATCATTATCAATGGCAAGAACCATTGGCCGCAGGATATCGAATGGGCGATCGAGCAGCTGCCGGGCTTCAAGGCGGGTGACATTGCGGCCTTTTCGATCACGACGCCATCGGGCGAGGAATCACCCGCCGTGCTGGTGCAGTGCCGCACGTCAGACGTCGACGAGCGTGCGACCCTGCGCGAAGCCATCCGCAGCAAGGTCCGCGCCATCACCGGCATGACGTGCGTCGTCGAACTGGTGCCGCCGCGCACCTTGCCCAAAACCTCGTCGGGCAAGCTCAGCCGGTCGAAAGCGCGCAGCCAGTATCTGTCGGGCGAAATCCAGCCGTTTGATGTGGCGGCATGACCGCTTCTCCCCTCCCGCTTGCGGGAGGGGCCGGGGGTGGGTCTGGCACAAGGGACTGTATTTTGTGGTTGTCGTCGGGGTGCGAGTGACAACAGGCGAACCCACCCCCGACCCCTCCCGTAAACGAGCGGGGAGAAGGAAGTGACTATCGCGATTACCGGTGCCACCGGTTTCGTTGGCGGGCGCGTGCTTTCGCTGGCCGATACGCCGACACGGGCGCTGGCGCGACGGCCGCAGCCAGACCGCCCCGGCGTCGCCTGGATTGCCGGCGACCTCGCCGACACATTGGCGCTCGCCCGCCTCTGTGAAGGCGCCAGCGCCGTCATCCATATCGCTGGCATCGTCAGCGCCCCCGACCGCGCCGGTTTCGACGCCGGCAATGTCGCGGGAACGGCCGCCATGCTCGCCGCCACGAAAGCCGCTGGCGTCGTTCGCTTCGTCCATGTTTCCAGCCTTGCCGCGCGCGAGCCGCAGCTTTCGATGTATGGCGCCTCCAAGGCCGGAGCCGAAGCGCTGGTCATGGCGAGCGGCGTCGATTGGGTCATTGTCCGCCCCCCCGGCGTTTATGGCCCCGCTGTTCGCGAGATGGTCGATATCGATAAACTCGCGGCGCGCGGGCGATATGTCGCGCCGCCGGGGCGGCTGTCGCTGAGCCATGTCGACGATCTGGCGCGGGCGTTGCTGGCGCTGGCGGCCGGCGGACCGTCCCATTGCGTGCTCGAGATCGATGACGGCGCCGGCGGTATTTCGCACCCCGAATTCGCCGCCGCCATTGGTGCCGGCCTTGGCCGCCGCGTGCACACCATCCCGCTGCCCCTGTCGATGCTCCACCTTGCCGCGCGCATCGGGCTATCGGCCAAGCTTACCCGCGATCGCGCCGCCTATATCGCCCACCCTGATTGGGTGGCGCGCGGCGGCAATGCAGCGCTCGCCGGGTTATGGGCACCGCAGATCGATCTGGCGACCGGCATTGCGGATACGATTGCGGGTTACCGCGCTAAGGGTTGGCTCTAACGCAGCACATATTGCGCGACAAAAGCCAGAAAACTCGCCGCAAGCCCGACCATGAAAACCCGGTAACCATAGCCCAGGAAGCGGTATTTCTTGTGCCGCAGAACCAGCCCCAATTGATACATGTCGCGGATCATCGCCCGGCGCATGGCTTCATCATCGGCCATCATGTCATGCATCCGTTGCTGGAATTCCTCTTCGCTCCAATCGGTAAAGACGCCGAAAAACAAAAAATTCGGCTCAAGCTGGGTGTGCGCGACGCGGCGACCGCCGAACATCGGCACCACCGCCAGCATGCAGAGCAGCGCTGCCAGCGACGATACGCCGGCGAGCACCAGCATCGGCAACGACATGACCGAAGGGTCGCGCACCACCAGCGCAAAAACCACCGAATTGACCCCGATCAGGATGCTGGCTTTTTGATCGGCCATCGATGAAAGCTGGACATGATGCTGCTGCGCGGTGCGCAGCATGTTGACAACATCGGCGCGGCCTGGCGGCAGTACCGGCAATGCGGCTGGTGTATCACTTTGCTTTTCCATCGGCCCTCCCGCCGGTCTTGGCCGGTGCGCTAGTTGGCACGCCGTCGACCGCCCCTGCAAGTGCCCTATTCGGCCCCGCTTTGGCCATTTTGTGCTGCCAAAGCATAAATCCTGTTCATGTGACCGGCGCGATGCGCCACCGGGAGTGATAATGACCGCAACTGCCACCGATCGGGCTTCAGTCTATGCCCGGATCATCGAACTGATCGAGCCGCTGAATGTCAAAAAAGTCAGCCTGGCGGAAAGCACCAGCTTTGCCGGCGATCTTGAGATGGATTCGCTGACGGTCATGGATCTTGTCGCCAGCATGGAAGACGAATGGGATATCGTCATGCCGTTGAACATGCTCCCCGATCTGGAAACCATCGGCCAGGTTGCCGATGCGGTGACGAAGCTGGTGCAAAAGTGAGCGATCTGTTTTCCAAATTCGACGCGCTGATCGCCGAACGCGCCGGCGTGCTCGCCAAAGGCGTCCGCGACCCGTTCGCGATTGTCATGCAGGAGGTGAAGTCGCCGACCGTGGCGATCATCGATGGCAAGGAAACCATATTGCTGGGCACGTATAATTACATGGGGATGACCTTTGATCCCGATGTGATCGCTGCCGGGCACGATGCGTTGACGCGGTTCGGCGCCGGCACCACCGGCAGCCGCGTGCTCAATGGCACCTATCAGGGCCATAAGGAATGCGAGGACGCGCTGAAGGAATTTTACGGGATGGACCATGCGATGGTCTTTTCCACCGGTTATCAGGCCAATCTCGGCATGGTCGCCACGCTGGCCGGCAAGGGCGATTTCATCATCCTCGATGC
>JBBQMB010000103.1:0-9892 GCA_038328515.1 Sphingomonadales bacterium | reverse complement strand
CCGCGCCTTGGCGCTGCCATACGGGCGTTCGATGATGATCCCCTTGAAGACCGTATCGACATGCAGCGGAATCGCCGCCGCATCAGGACGCTGGGTCCAGCCAGCGACCACCACGATATCAGGCGGTTTGCGGTTGGTCCGACACGATACGAGTACAAGATAGCCCGAATCGCCACCAGCGCTGCTGCCGCCCTTCAGGTCGTAAGGCAGAACATCGCCAGGCGAACAGGGCAGTTCGGCGCGGCGATACTGGACGCTGGCCTCCTGCCGCATGGCCCGCATGAAATCGACAGGTTCAAGCAGCGGTTGGGTTGCCGCCGCCTGTAGCCGGGTGATCAGTTCATGCTTCCAAGTCCGCCGCTCAAGCTGCCAGACCCCAAGGCTGATGAGCACGGCAAGCATGATGAGAGTCAGCAGCGTTGGAAACAGCGGGAGGCGACGGTTCACTGCCGACCCTCGCGCGCTTCGTGGCGAAACTCCAGCGCCAGCAACAGGCCCTTGGCCAGCCGCATCAACCCCAGCGACAGCATGATGGTCAACGGCAGCCAGAGCATGACATGCACATACCAGGGGGGTGACCGGGTCAGCTCGAGCCACATCGCAAGCCCGGTAACGATGGCCCCGACAATCAATATCAAAAAGCTTGCTGCACCGTCACCAACATTGAACTTCGCCATGTCCAGCCCGCAGGCCGGACAGCGCGGCAGAAACACAATCAGCCGTTCAAAAATCGTGGCTTTGCCACAACGCGGACAACAGCCGGTCAAGGCCACCTGCACCGGCGATGGCGGCGCCCCCGAATGCACATCGGGATCGCCGCTCATGCGCTTATCCAAAGGCGTTGTGGACGACAGCCGCGCCGAAGTTGGAGCCCCAGACGTAAATGGCGATGAACAGGAACAGCCAGACGACATCGACGAAATGCCAGTACCAGGCGGCCGCTTCAAAGCCGAAATGATGGGTCGGCGAGAAATCACCCTTGTAGGTGCGTGCGAGGCAGACCATCAGGAATATCGTGCCAATGACGACATGAAAGCCATGAAAGCCGGTCGCCATGTAAAAGGTCGAACCATAGACATTGCCGGCAAAGGCGAATTCGGCGTGCATGTATTCAAAGGCCTGCACGCAGCTGAAAATCATGCCAAGTGCGATGGTCAACCAGAGCCCCTGCTTCAGGCCCTTGCGGTCACCATGGATCAGCGCATGATGCGCCCAGGTGACAGTGGTACCCGACAACAGCAAAATCAACGTGTTGAGCAGCGGGAAAACAAACGGGTCGAGCACCTCGACACCGGCAGGTGGCCATGTCGCTGCGACGCCCGCCTCAACCTTTGGGTACAATGCCGCGTTGAAATAGGCCCAGAACCAGGCGACGAAAAACATCACTTCCGAAGCGATGAACAATATCATGCCATAGCGATGGTGGAGCTGCACCACCGGCGTGTGATCCCCGGTATTGGCTTCGTGGACAACATCCTTCCACCACAGGAAGAACATCGCGCAAACAGCGGCGAACCCTGCAAAAAACACGGCGCCGCCCCAGCCGGCCTTGTGCATCCAGCCGACGGCGCCCACTGCCATCGCCAACGCCGCGAACGACATCAGGATCGGCCGGCTCGACGGGTTGAGAATGTGATAATCGTGGGTCTTGCCAGCGGCCATGACCTTTAGCCCCTATTCGCTGATACGGATGATGCCGAAAGCTTTAAGCGTTCCGGCTCGGGATTGTCCACCGGATAGAAGGTATAACTGAGCGTGATCTCGTCGATTTTACGCGCATCGGGATCATCGAGGATCGCCGGGTCGATGAAATAGGTCACCGGCATGTCGACGGTTTCCCCCGCCCGCAGCGTCTGTTCGGTGAAACAGAAACATTCGATCTTGCGAAAATACTGGCCTGCAGTATCGGGCGAGACATTGAAAATTGCCCGGCCGGTCGTCGCGGTGGAGGCCATGTTGGTGGCTGTGTAAAAAGCCAGCCGCTTTTCGCCGATCAAGATGTTTTGCGCGCGGTTTTTCGGGGCGAACTGCCACGGCATACCCGGGGAAACATTCGAATCGAACCTGATCTTGATCGTCCGCCCGCCGAGCGCGTTCAACCGCTGCGCATCGGGCACCGCCGCAGCTTCGGACCGTCCGGTGGTGCCGCCAAAGCCCGTCGTCTGGCAGAACAAGCGATAGAGCGGCACGCTGGCATAGGCGAGGCCGATCATTCCTGTCGCCAGCAACGCCGTAATCACCCCGGTGCGGCGCTTGGCGCGGTCGAGTGCAAGGTCGCTCATGTGCGGCTCGCTGCGGCGGCCGGCAATTTGGCATTGGCGATTCCGTCAGCCATGCGCACCACAGTGATCCCAAAGAACAGAATGACCAGCGCGCCGAGCACCAGCCCAAGCGCCAGGTTGCGCGATTTGCGCCGCGATTCGAATGCCGCGCGCTCCGCCGGGGTCCAGCCAGTAGTCATGCCAGCAACAAACTGTCGGCGACAAGCGCGCCGAACAAAAAGGCCAGATAGAGCAGGCTGAACTTGAAAAGCTGTTTTTCGGCCGCCATGTCCTTGGCCTGCGTGGCAGTGCTGCGCGCCACTTTGACTGCCATCGCCATGAAGATGATACCAAGCGTGATCGCCGTGCCGCCATAGACCCAGCCGGTGAGGCCCAATACCGCCGGCGCAATCGTCACCGGCACCAGCAGCGCCGAATAGCCAAGAATCTGTTTGCGGGTGTGGGCAAGGCCATGCGTTACCGGCAGCATCGGCACGCCGGCCTTGGAATAATCCGCCTCCATGAACAGCGCCAACGCCCAGAAATGCGGCGGTGTCCACAAAAAGATGATGGCAAACAGCAACCAGGGCAGCAGCGAGGTATCGCCGGTAACTGCCGCCCAGCCGACAATCACCGGAAATGCCCCGGCGGCGCCGCCAATGACGATGTTCTGCGGCGTCCGGCGCTTGAGCCAGACCGTGTAGACAATGACATAGAACAGGATCGAGACAGCCAGCCAGAACGCGGCGACCCAATTGACCGCCAGGCCAATGATCGAAACCGACCCCACCGACAGCGCCACCGCAAACGAAAGCGCGTCAAAGGCAGACATCTTGCCCGCCGGCAACGGCCGATTGGCGGTGCGTTTCATCAAGGCATCGATATCGGCTTCATACCATTGATTGAGCGCACCGGCAGCGCCAGCCGCCACTGCGATGCACAAAATCGCGGTGAACCCGAGGAACGGATGAATAGTGCCCGGCGCTGCCACCATGGCACAGGCCGCAGTGAACACCACAAGCGTCATCACGCGCGGTTTGAGCAAGGCAAAATAGTCGCGCCAGTCCGCAAACGCTGTTTCAGGCGCGGCGTCAAAAGCAATAGCAGGGCGGTCCATGGGCAGTTTCACTCTATGCGTTGCCCCGGCGCGCCAAACGCACGCCGGGGCAAGCCGGTTCGCCGGGGTTATTTGATGACCGGCAGGGTTTCGAACTGGTGGAACGGCGGGGGTGACGACAGCGTCCATTCCAGCGTCGTGGCGCCTTCGCCCCAATAATTGCCGGCAACGCGCTTCTTGCTCGCAAAGCTGACGATCAGATTGACGAAGAAGATCAGCATGCCAATCCCCATGATCGCGTAACCATAGCTGGCGATCTTGTTGTAGAAAGCGAACTGCTCGGGATAATCCGGCACACGGCGCGGCATGCCATCTGCCCCCAGGAAGTGCATCGGGAAGAACATCACGTTCACACCGATGAAGAACACCCAGAAGTGCAACTTGCCCAGAAACTCATTGTAGGGCTTGCCGGTCATTTTGCCGAACCAGTAATAAAAGCCGGCAAAAATTGCGAACACAGCGCCGAGCGACAACACATAGTGGAAGTGCGCGACGACATAATAGGTGTTGTGGAAATAGGTATCGACGCCGGCATTGGCGAGGATCACCCCGGTCACGCCACCAACAGTGAACATGAAGATGAAGCCGATCGCCCAGAGCATCGGGGTTTCGAAGCTGATCGACCCGCCCCACATCGTGGCGATCCACGAGAAGATCTTGATGCCGGTCGGCACCGCGATGATCATGGTGGCTGCGGTGAAGTACATCTTGGTGTTCACATCCAACCCTGAGGTAAACATGTGGTGCGCCCAGACGAGGAAGCCGATGAAGCCGATGGCGACCATGGCATAGGCCATGCCGAGATAGCCAAAGACCGGCTTTTTCGAGAAGGTCGAGATGATCTGCGAGATCATGCCGAACCCGGGCAAGATGAGAATATAGACTTCAGGGTGGCCAAAGAACCAGAACAGATGCTGGTAAAGCAGCGGGTCACCACCGCCATCGGCGGTAAAGAAGTGCGTACCGAAATTGCGATCGGTCAGCAGCATGGTGATGGCGCCGGCGAGCACCGGCAATGACAAAAGCAGCAGGAAGGCGGTGACCAGCACCGACCAGACGAACAGCGGCATCTTGTGCAGCGTCATCCCCGGTGCGCGCATGTTGAGGATTGTGGTGATGAAGTTGATCGCCCCCAAAATCGACGACGCACCGGCGAGGTGGAGCGACAGGATCGCCATATCGACCGCCGGCCCTGGGTGGCCACTGGTAGATAGCGGCGCATAAAGCGTCCACCCGGTGCCGACACCATTGGCACCGGCGGGGCCTTCGACGAACATCGATCCGCATAGCAACAGGAACGACGGCACCAGCAGCCAGAACGACACATTGTTCATGCGCGGGAAGGCCATATCAGGCGCGCCGATCATGATCGGCACGAACCAGTTGCCAAAGCCGCCGATCATGGCGGGCATGACGGTGAAGAACACCATGATCAGACCATGCGCCGTGATGAACACGTTCCAGAGGTGGTAGCTGTTGTCGAGGTTCCCTTGCGTGAACATCGTCAGATACTGAATGCCGGGCGCCGCGAGTTCGAGCCGCATGATGCCCGAGATGGCGCCGCCAATGGTACCGGCAACGATCGCGAATATCAGGTACAGAGTCCCGATATCCTTGTGGTTGGTCGAAAACAGCCAGCGCTGCGCAAAGCTCAGCGTGTGGTCATGGTGCTCGTCATGGGCGTGATCGCCACTGGGAGCGAGGGCGGTGGGGGTGGACATGTATTGGTCCCTTTGATCAGGCGGCGGGAGCAGCGACAGCGGCGGCGACAGGCGCCGCGGCTGCGGCTGGCGCCGGAATTAGAGCGGTAGCGGTCGCAACGGCCGCAGGCGGCGTGATGCCGTTTTCCTTCTGCTTGGCTGCGACCCATTCGGCGAAACGCTCTTTCGAAACGACTTCGACGGCGATTGGCATGAAGCCATGCTTGGTGCCGCAAAGCTGGAAGCACTGGCCATAATAAACGCCCGGACGATCGACCTTGAACCAGGTTTCGTTGACGCGCCCGGGCACGGCATCCATTTGCACCCAAAAGCTCGGCATTGCCCAGGCGTGGATGACATCGGCAGCGGTGGTCAGCAGGCGCACGGTGGTGCCAACCGGCAGCACGATGCGATTATCGGTATCGAGCAGATTGGGCGAGCCACGCTTGGCCGATTCCGCCTCGGTCAGCATTACGGCATCGAAACTGAAAGCGCCCTGATCGGGATATTCATATTCCCAATACCATTGGTGGCCGGTTGCCTTGATGGTGATATCGGCCTTGGGCGGGCTATACTGGTTGGCGAGGAGCCGGAACGACGGCACCGCGATCCACACCAGCATCAGCACCGGCACCACCGTCCAGATCACTTCGATCGTGGTGTTGTGGCTGGTTTTCGACGCGACCGGGTTCGCGGCAGCGCGATAGCGGAAAATCGTCCACATCAGCACGGCCAGCACGAACACCACGGTCAATGCCATCAACGGGTTGAGCACGCCATTGGTCAGGCTCTGCGCTTCGCGGGCAATCGCCGTCACCGGCAGTTGCAGTTCATATCCGCCGGTCGGCTGGCCATAGGCTGCATCGGGTTTGAGATATTCGGTCGCACCCGACGGCACAGCCGCGGTGGTCACCACAGGCACCGGCGCAGCCGCCGGCGCATCCTGCGCAAGCGCAGGCAGCGGCGCAAAGCCGATGAGAATTGACAGTATCAGGCGCTGTATCTTGCGCATCATGGCCCCATGATAAAACGACGGGGACTCATGCCCCGGCAAACAATGAATGTCCTATGACGCCATGCAGCGCGAGGGGCAAGCGGGTGATGTGTCGCGGTTATGAATTTCCCGCTGGCGCGCCAACCGCGATCAGGCCTGCAAATCATCGAAAACGGCCGTTTCCTTCGCCATCTGGGCGCGCACGGCAGTCCCGACATCGCCGCCCTGCAACATGCCGGCGTTCCAGACCGCGACATATTCGAGTCCCTGCTCGATCGACAGGTCACGCCCGACGTTGAGCACTTGCTTGATACCGGCAATCACCAGCGGTGATTTGCCGGCGATCTGCCGAGCCATGACATCGGCCGCCGCCAGCGCCGCACCATGATCCTCCTCGATCGCATTGACAAAGCCATAGCCACGCGCTTCGGCAGCGGTGAATTTGCGCCCGGTATAGGCCAGCTCGCGCACCAGCCCCTGCGGCAACAAATAGGGAATGCGCTGCAAGGTGCCGACATCGGCAACGATGGCGATATTGACTTCCTGAATGGTGAAATAGGCGTTCTGAGTGGCAATGCGGATGTCGCAGGCGGTCACCAGATCGACCCCGCCGCCGATGCAGCCGCCCTGCACCACCGCGATCACCGGCACCCGGCAGCGATCGATGATCGAAAAACTTTCCTGCATTTCGCGGACATGACGACGAAACGCCTCGCGGGCGCGACCCGGATCGGGGTTGACGTTCACTCCCGCCGACGCCGCCCAGCCCAGATCGAGCCCGGCGGTGAAATGCTTGCCCGTCGATGCCACAATCACGACCCGAATAGCGGGGTCGATATCAATCGCTTTGAACACGTCGATGATCTCGGTCCAGAAGGCCTTGTTCATGGTGTTGAGTTCGGTCGGGCGGTTGAGCGTCACGCGGGCGACGGCGCCATCGACGCGAAAATCGATCGTTGTGAGTTCCATCAGTTGTTTCCTTGGGCTAAGTGGCAAGCCATGACCCGATTCACTGTCAACGGTAATGCCGTGCATTTCAAGATGCCGCCCGAAACCCCGCTGCTGTGGGCGCTGCGCGATGCATCAAACCTGACCGGCACAAAATTCGGCTGCGGCGCCGGTTTGTGCGGCGCCTGCACCGTGCATGTCGATGGCAAGGCGCAACGATCGTGCCAATTGCCGATCGGCAGCCTCGAAGGCACGTTGGTCACCACCATCGAAGGGCTGAGCGATGATCGCAGCCACCCGCTGCAACAGGCCTGGATCGCCGAGCAGGTACCGCAATGCGGCTATTGCCAATCGGGGATGATCATGGCGGCCGCTGCCCTGCTGAAGGAAATCCCCCGGCCCAGCGACGCTGACATCGATACGGCAATGACCAATTTGTGCCGCTGCGGCACCTATCCGCGCATCCGCCGCGCCATCCACCGCGCCGCGGGCGGCGATGTCGTTTCGGGAGTTCCCGGCCCTGATACCACGGCATCGGAAGCGGCACAGATTGCGCCCAGCCTAAAATCGCGCTGACGCGCCGGGCCTAAAATCGCGCTGACGCGCCGGGCCTGAAATCGCGCTGACGCGCCTCAGAACGGGTTGAGAGAATAGCCCTGCGCTTGCAGCACGGCATGCGCGCTGCTCGCTGAAATGGCGAGTTCAACCCCCGGCAGCAGATCAGCCTTTTTGATGCCGCGCGCATTGGCGGCCTGGCCGCAGACGATGAAGCGCACGCCCTTTTTCAACATTTCGATCACCATGGCTTCGCTGACATTGGCCTTGCCGCCGTTGCGGAGCCCATAGGTCGGCGCCCGGGTCAGTTCGTCGATCGCCGAGCCGTGCACCACGACCGCCACCGCAACATCGCGTTCCGCCATGCCATTGGCAACATGGCTGTTGATGAACCGCGCCGCCGTTTCAAATCCGGGGTTGCGCTTGTCGGGTGTCGCTGCCGTCACATCATAGACGTGCCGCAAGACCATGCCGCGCGGGATGACAAGATCGGCTTCAACCGGCGTGTGGCTGCCAAAACCCATGAACACCGGCCCATCGGTCGCCAGCGCCGGGCCGGCCAGCAATGCTGCGAGAATCAACAGTTTTTTCATGCAACATTCCTCAATTGACGAAGCGTTGCCTCCGCCTCCGCCATGATGCGGCGCACGATGTCACCGGCCGGCAAAATGTCACGAATGGCGCCGCCGCCCTGCCCGGCCGCGAGGCATTGGAACGCCGGGTCGACATTATCGACCACCCCGGCAATCGGCCCGAGCCGGTTCAACTGCGCCGATTCCATCACCTGCATGGCAAAAGGCTTGGCGGTCTGGCCTTCAAAATTGCGCGTTGAATCATTGGCGATGGCGCGCAGTGTTTTACCGGTGAACACCTTGCTGATCACCGTGTCGCTTTCGTTCATCCCGACAATCGCATCCTTATAGGGTTGCCCGGCATGGGCTTCGACCGAAGCGATGAAGCGCGTGCCCATCCAGACGCCGGCGCAGCCAAAGGCCAGCGCCGCCGCCAGCCCGCGACCATCGAACAGCCCGCCGGCAGCAATCACCGGCACCGGCACGGCATCGACGCACTGCGGCCAGAGCGCCACCGACGCCACCGATCCGGTATGGCCGCCGGCCTCGGTGCCTTGCGCGATGACGACATCGCAGCCGGCTTCGACCGCCTTGATGGCGTGGCGGACATTGCCCGCCATGCACATGACGATAACGCCGGCCTGTTTGAGCTCGGTGACAATCGCCACCGGCACGCCCAGCCCGGCGATGAACGCCTTGGCGCCGCCCTTGATGATGACATCGACGCTGGCGGTCAGCGATTCGGGTTGGGCCGTGAGTAGATCGACCCCGAACGGCTTGTCGGTCAGGTCTTTTACCCGTGCCATCTGCTCGGCAATGCCGCGCGGCGAAATCCCGGCCATGCCAAGCGAGCCGAAACCGCCCGCTGCGCTCACCGCAGCGCAGACTTCGGCATAGGAAACCCCGCCCATGCCGGCGAGGAGAACCGGATGCTCGACCCCAAGCAGGTCACAGATTTTGGTGTGGATCGTCATCTATTCGTCCTTCTCCCCTCCCGCTTGCGGGAGGGGCCGGGGGTGGGTTCTAAGGCTGGGACAGGCTGTGCGGCTCGGCAAGACCCACCCCCAGCCCCTCCCGCGGGCGGGAGGGGAGACGAGTTATTCCGCCGCTTCGGCGCCCCAGCCAATGACAGCCTTGGTTTCCAGGAAATCATGAAAGCCAAAATCGCCCCATTCGCGGCCATTGCCCGATTGTTTGTAGCCACCGAACGGCGCCATCATGTCCCCGGCGGCGCCGTTGATATTGACCTGGCCGGCGCGCAACTGGCGCGCCACCTTGCGAGCATGTTCGGGCTCACCCTGGATATAGGCGGCAAGGCCATAAACCGTGTCATTACCGATAGCGATCGCCTGTTCCTCGCTATCATAAGGCAACATGGCGAGCACCGGGCCAAAGATTTCCTCGCGCGCGATCGTCATATCGTTGTTCACATCGGCAAAGATCGTCGGCTTGACATAATAGCCGGTTTCCAGCCCCTCGGGCCGACCCAGGCCGCCGGCAACCAGCGTGGCGCCTTCATCGATCCCGGCCTTGATCAGCCCTTGAATCTTGTTCCACTGCGCTTCACTCACCACTGGCCCAATGGCGGCGTTACCGTCAGGCGAGCCGACCGTGGTCGCTTCGGCGGCTGCCTTGGCAAAGGCCTTGGCGGCCGCCATCTTGCCCGCCGGCACCAGCATGCGAGTCGGCGCGTTGCACGATTGGCCGCTGTTGGTCATCAGCGTCTTGATCCCGCCAGTGACGGC
>JBBQMB010000102.1:0-9996 GCA_038328515.1 Sphingomonadales bacterium | reverse complement strand
GCCGAACGCGAACCCCCACCCCGCTCGGCTACGCCGAGTCGCCCTCCCCGCAAGGGGGAGGGATAAAATCCCTCCCCCTTGCGGGACGGCCGAGAGGCGCCGCAGGCGGCCCGGGGTGGGGGTGCGCGCCTGGTGTCAGATCAAACCCGCCAGCGGTGAACTTGGATCAGCGTACCGCCGCTTTGCCATGCGCCCTGCGCGATACGCCAGCCGACCGCTTTCGATCGCCAGCTTCATCGCTTGCGCCATCAGAATCGGGTCCTTGGCTTCGGCAATCGCGGTGTTCATCAGCACGCCGGCGCAGCCGAGTTCCATCGCGGCAGCGGCGTCCGATGCGGTGCCGACGCCGGCATCGACGAGCACCGGCACTTTTGCGCCTTCGATGATCATGCGGATCGTCACCGGGTTCTGGATGCCGAGCCCTGAACCGATCAGCGAGCCGAGCGGCATGATCGCGCAGGCACCCAGGTCTTCGAGCTTTTTGGCGGCAATCGGATCATCGGCGCAATAGACCATGACATCAAAGCCGTCCTTGACCAGAATCTCGGTTGCCCGCAGCGTTTCGGCCATATCGGGATACAGGGTGCGGGCTTCGCCAAGCACTTCCAGCTTGACCAGGTTCCACCCCCCCGCCTCGCGCGCCAGTCGCAGCGTGCGCACCGCATCATCGCCGGTGAAGCAGCCGGCTGTGTTGGGGAGGTAAGTGTATTTCTTGGGGTCTATATAATCGGTCAGCATCGGCTGCGCCTTGTCCATGACATTGACCCGGCGGACGGCGACGGTGACGATTTCGGCACCTGATGCCTCGAGCGCGGCAGCATTCTGGGCAAAATCCTTGTATTTGCCGGTGCCGACGATCAGCCGCGAGGAGAATTTGCGGCCCGCGACTTCCCAGCCGTCATTCATGCCGCCGCCGACAAAATGCACGATCTCAAGCCGGTCGCCGTCGACCAGCGCGACTTGCGCAAAGGTTGATCGCGGCACGATTTCCAGATTGCGCTCGACCGCGACCTTGCTGGCATCTAGCGCCAATTCGGCCAGAAGGGCAGCAAGGCTGGTGCCGGGCGCAGCGCGGCGGAGGTCACCATTGAGGATTAGATTGATCATGCAACCATCTATGCCGTGTGACGCGGCGGGTTGGAAGGGGCGCGATTGTCTCCCCTCCCGCTCATCCTGAGCCTGACGAAGGAGGGAGGGGAGTTGGTCTGGCGTTTGCGGCACGTGCGGCTATAACTGCCACCATGTCGGCAAATCTCGTTCTCGTGCTCAACGGCCCCAATCTCAACCTGCTCGGATCACGCGAGCCGGAGATTTATGGCCATGACACGCTCGACAGCATCGCAGCAGGCCTCGAAGACCAGGCACTGGCGCTGGGGATCGAGATCGATTTGCGGCAATCCAACCATGAAGGCCATCTCGTCGATTGGCTGCACGAAGCCGGGGCGCGGCAGTGCCTCGCGGTGATTTTGAACGCCGGCGCGTTCACCCATACCTCGGTGGCGCTCCATGATGCGATCAAGGCCATCGCTGTGCCGGTGATCGAAGTTCATCTGTCGAATCCGCAAGCGCGCGAGGCGTTTCGGCACCATAGTTTCATCAGCAGCGTCGCGCGCGGCAGCATCTGCGGCTTCGGTGCCGGCTCTTATGCGCTGGCGCTGGACGCGGCGGCACGGTTGCGGCAATAACCTGTCCTTCCGGGGGCAACTATAAAAGGACGGTCATGCCAGAAGGCATTGGAATTGCAGTCGATACCGCGCTTGTGCGCGAACTCGCCGAGCTGCTCGATTCGAACCATCTGACCGAAATCGAGGTCAAGGATGGTGAACGCGTCATTCGCGTCGTGCGCACCGCCGCCGTCGCCACCTATGCGCCGGCACCGGCCTATGCCCCGGCGGCGTCGGCAGCCCCCGTGGCGGCTCCCGCTGCCGCCGCGCCTGCGGCCGATGACTGGAAAACCCATGCCGGCCTGGTAAAATCGCCGATCGTCGGGACCGCCTATCTGACGCCGGAACCCGGCGCGCCGCCCTATGTCAGCGAAGGCCAGACCGTTGCCGTTGGTGACACGCTGCTGATCATCGAAGCCATGAAGGTTATGAACCCGATAACCGCGCCCCGCGCTGGCAAGGTGGTGAAAATCATGATCCGCAGCGAACAGCCGGTCGAATATGACGAACCGCTGGTGGTAATCGAATAGTGGCCATGTTCGGGAAGGTTCTCATCGCCAATCGCGGCGAAATTGCGCTGCGCGTCCACCGCGCCTGCCGCGAAATGGGCATTCGCACCGTGGCGGTGCATTCCACCGCCGATGCCGATGCCATGCATGTGCGGCTGGCCGATGAAGCCATCTGCATCGGGCCGCCGTCGGCGACCGACAGCTATTTGAACATCCCCGCGATTATTTCGGCAGCGGAAATCGCCCAGGCCGATGCCATCCACCCCGGTTATGGGTTCCTCAGCGAAAACGCGCGCTTTGCCGAGATTGTCGAACAACACAAGATTGTCTGGATCGGCCCCGATCCCGAACATATCCGCAAGATGGGTGACAAGGTCGAGGCCAAGCGCACCGCGGCGGCGCTCGGCCTGCCGCTGGTGCCGGGCTCGGATGGGCCGGTCGAAAGCCCCGAAGACGCGATCAAGGTCGCCAATGAAATCGGCTATCCGGTGCTGGTCAAGGCCGCATCGGGCGGCGGCGGGCGCGGCATGAAGGTGATCCCCGATGCAGCCAGCCTGCCCGGCCTGATGGCGCAGGCCAAGGCCGAAGCCAAGGCGGCATTCGGTGACGATACCGTTTATATCGAGAAATATCTCAACGAACCCCGGCACATCGAGTTTCAGGTGTTCGGCGATGGCAAGGGTGGCGCGGTCCATATGGGCGAGCGCGATTGTTCATTGCAGCGCCGCCACCAGAAGGTGCTCGAGGAGGCCCCCTCCCCGGCGCTCAATGCCGACCAACGCGCCGAAATGGGCGAAATCGTCCGGGCCGCGGTGGCAAAGCTCAAATATCGCGGCGCCGGTACGATGGAGTTCCTCTATGAAGACGGGAAATTCTATTTCATCGAAATGAACACGCGGTTGCAGGTCGAGCATCCGGTGACCGAAGCGGTGACCGGGCTTGACCTCGTGCGCGAACAGATCCGCGTTGCCGCCGGGCTGCCATTGAGCGTGACGCAGGACCAGATCCGGTTCGAAGGCCATGCCATCGAATGCCGCATCAATGCCGAAGACCCGGTGACCTTTGCGCCATCCCCTGGCCGGGTAACCGATTTCCATGCCCCCGGCGGCCTGCATGTGCGGGTCGATTCGGCGCTTTACGATGGCTATCGCATCCCGCCTTATTATGATTCGCTGATCGCCAAGCTGATTGTCTATGGCGCCAATCGCAACGATGCGCTGATGCGCCTGCGCCGCGCGCTGGAGGAATTTGTCATCCACGGGCCAAAAACCACGATCCCGCTGCAACAGGCGATCATCGAGGACCCTGATTTCATCGACGGCAACTACACGATCAAATGGCTGGAACGCTGGCTGGCGTCGCGCGCCAACTCGTGAGTGCGCCGGCCGTTTCCGATTTTTGCCTCGTCGATGAGTGCGTGCTGACCGGCGGCGTCAAGGTCGGGTTTCTGTATCGCGAGGATCCCGAGGGTGATGATTCGGGCTGGGCGCTGCGCGGTGAAGCCGGTGAGGCCAACGAGGCGGAACTTGATGCCCGTGATGTCGCCTGGGTGCCGCTGAGCGCGGTGCTGGCAGTCGATGACACCTGGCAGCATCTCATCGCCTCGCCGCCGGGATCGGCCTTTGCGCGCAACCCCAAAACGTGGAAGTTCGAAGCCGTCGACCCTGACGCTGAATGATCCTGTCACCGATCTGGCTGCCGGCAACGCTGATGGCCGGCGCCCTGCAAGCCTGGCGGACGGCGGTGCAGCAGCGGCTGCGCGGGCAATTATCGGTCAATGCGGCCGGGCTGGTGCGCTATCTTTATGGCTTCCCGGTCGCGCTGCTGTTGCTTGGCGGTTACCATCTGGCGCGCGGCGGGGCGCTGCCGGCGCTGCCCGCAGCGTTCTTCGGCTATGCGGTTGCTGGCGGCATCTGCCAGATCATCGGCACCAATTTGCTGATCATGGCGTTCGGTTATCGCAATTTCGTCGTCGGCACCGCCTATTCCAAGACCGAAGCGGTGCAAAGCGCGCTGCTTTCGGCGTGGTTGCTGCACGAGGCGCTGACGCCGCTGATCTGGGCGGGCATCGGGCTGGGCGTCGCCGGGGTGATGATCCTTTCGACTGGCGGGCGGCGGCTGTCAGGGCGCGCGTTGCTCGGCGAAATTGTCCAGCCGGCGGCGCTGTGCGGGCTGGGTGCCGGCTTTGGCTTTGCGATGACCTCGGTGCTTATCCGCAACGCGACGCAGCAACTGGCGACGCCCGATCTGGTGCTGCGCGCGTTGGTAACGCTGGCGGTGACGATGGTGGCGCAGGCGCTGTTGCAAGGCGCCTATGTGGCGGTGCGCGAGCCCGAACAATTGCGCAAGGTGGCGGCGACCTGGAAAACATCGGCGCAGGTCGGCGGGCTGGCGGCGCTGGGGTCGGCGGGCTGGTTCACCGGATTTGCGACGGCACCGGTCGCGCTGGTGCGTATCGTCGGGCAGGTCGAAGTGATCTTCACCCTGTTGTTCGGGCGCTTTTATCTGAAGGAAGCCTTTGGTCGCAGCGAAGCGCTGGGGCTGTTGTGCGTTGCTGGCGGCGTCGTGCTGGCATTGCTTGGCAGTTGACTATGGTCGCCATCTGGCGTGCGATAGCGGCGATGAACGTGCACTGGATTCCCGCATGAGCGCGCCGCTCGCCAAGCTCGACCCCGATGTGTTGTTGCGCGCCTATGCCAGCGGCGTGTTCCCGATGGCCGATAGCGCCACCAGCCCCGATATTTTCTGGGTGGAGCCCAAGCGCCGCGGCGTGCTGCCGCTCGATGGCTTTCATCTGTCCAAAAGCCTTGGCAAAACGCTCAAGTCCGAACGCTTCACGATTACGGCCGATCGCGCCTTTTCATCGGTGCTGGCCGCCTGTGCGGAGCCGGTGCCGGGCCGCACCGATACCTGGATCAACCCGGTGATCGCCGAGGCCTATGGCACGCTGCATCGGCGCGGCGAGGCCCATTCGGTCGAAGCCTGGGCCGAAGATGGCTCGCTCGCCGGCGGGCTTTATGGCGTGCGACTGGGGGGCGCGTTTTTTGGCGAATCGATGTTCACCCGCGGTCGCGATGCCTCAAAGGTGGCGCTGGCAGCGCTCGTCGCGCGGTTGCGGCTCGGCGGGTTCACGCTGCTCGATACGCAGTTTTTGACCAGCCACCTTGAATCCTTTGGCGCCATCGAACTGCCGGCACGCGCCTATCGGGCTCAGTTGGGCGCCGCGCTGCTCGTTTCGGGGGATTTCTTCGCGCTCGATGGCGGCGCTGACCGCCCGGCAACCACCGTGGCCGGCCCGGTTTCGGGGAAGCGCATCGTGCAGCTTTTGACCCAGACGTCATAACGCGGGTGCTCCAACGGGTGGAGCGAAGGGCTTTGCGCAAACATCCAGCCCGAAAATACGCGGGCCGCCGGGGCCTGCACCCTGCGTTCATCGATCAAAAGAAACGCGCCGGTCAATTGCTGTTCCCAGGGTGGGGTGGTTTCGCACGTCCGCACGATGACGCGCAGCCCGGCAAAATCGAACATTTCGCCGGGGTGAAGCGTAAAAGTGCGGGTTTCCCCGGTGCGCTTGTTGAGCGCGCCGATGCTGACCAGCCGCTGGGCATTGGGGGTGATTCCCCGCGCGGGGTCGGCAACGGGGGCGATTTTTACCGGGGCTTTGGTGGCAGGCGCCGCCAGTTTGGCCCCCAGTTCGGCAACCGGTTTGGCCGCGACCGCGGCGGGCGGCGTGGCATCCTGCGCCAGCACAGGCGCCGCGATGGCTAGCGACACAAGCACGCTCGCCAGACAGGTCCGGACTGCGAACATGAAAATCAGGGCGCGGGCGGAGTCGCGGTGGCGGGCGCAGCCGCCGCCGGCGCGCTATCGCCCGACCGGTTGACGAACGAACCGACCAGACTCATCAGATCGGTCGCGCCCGAAGTTTCGGTAATTTCCTCGCCGGGTTTGAGCATCACCGAATCGCCCCCCGGTGTCAGCGCCACATACGTGCCGCCGAGCAGCCCTTCGGTGGTCACCGCGGCGCTTGAATCGATCGGCAGCTTCAAAGCCTTGTCGATGCCGAATTCAATGATGGCCTGGTAGCTGACGGGGTCGAGGCTCTGTTTGACAACGCGGCCGACTTTGATGCCGCCAACCCGAACATCGGTGCCCGGCGACACGCCGGTCACATTGGCAAAGCGCGCCACCAGCGGATAACCGGTTTCGCCACTACCGGCCTGGGTGCGGCCATAGGCAAAGGTTACAAAGCCGATCGCAACGAGCACGACAACCAGCCCGACCAGCGCTTCGATGATATTGTCTTTGAATAAGGCGCGCATCAGTCCACCCGATCTTCCGGACTCCAAGCCCGATAATCACCGCGTGCCGGTGCGCGTTGGCCGCTGGCGTCAAGGCTGCCCGCCGGCAGATAGGCGGCGCTGGTGCCGGTCGCATTGGGCGTCCATGGTTTTTCCCAGATGCGCGGCGTTATCGGCGCTTCGGTGGGCGGCAGCGCGACGGTCTTGTGCATCCAGCCGTGCCATTCGGGCGGAATCCGCGAGCCGTCGGGGGTGCCGCCGTTATAGATCACCCAGCGGCGTTCGCTTGGGGCCCCGGCCTTGCCGCGGCGGTAATAGATATTGCCTTCGCCATCACGCCCGACTTCCTGGCCGTGCCGCCGCGTCATGATCCGCGTGCCCAGCCCCGGGCCGTGCCACCAGGTGAAGATGTTGAGCAGGATTCCCATGCGCTCCTAAGGCCTCAAATGCCGCGCAAAGGCAAGCACAAGTGCATGGCCACTCACTGCGCCACGGCGGGGGGGAGGTGTGTCACTCCCGCACGATCACCGGTGTAACCACCATGATCGATGCCGGGCAAAAGCTGGCAGATCTGGAATAGCCGCCCCTTATTCGCCGGATGTGGCGCGGATAGTAGCGGTGCGGCTGATCATGGCTGCGCCGTTATTTCAGCACCTTGTCGCCCGGCTTCAGCCCGATGCGTTTGGCTTCGCCGGCGTTCAGTTCGATGACCGAGGCGGTGACCCCGGCAGAATCGATGAGATCGCGCGAATAGGGCTTGCCCGGTGCGATATTGATGACGCGGTTCTGGCTGTCGATAAAGATCAGATCGAGCGGCAGCGGCGTGTTTTCCATCCAGAAACTGGTGGGCCGCGGCGGCGTGAACGGAAAAATCATGCCGTCGCGGCGTTTCATCGACTTGCGATACATCAGCCCGCATTGCTGTTCATCACCGCTCGCGGCAATTTCAAGATCATAGCGAAACTTGCCCTTGGCGGTCACGAAGGTCGCCGGGGCACGGGCGAGGCCGGTGCCGGGGCAATCGGCCAGAACCGGGGCGGCGGCCAATAACAATGCGGTGGCCAGCAGGTGGCGAATCATGCCGGGTCTGCCTCGATCGACGGATCGGCAAGCGCTTCGGGCGGCGCGATCAGCACCGCCAGAGGCCCCTTGTGACCGGGCGCTACCCGCGCCGCCAGCGGCTGGCCGGGCACGAGCTCGGCAAAGCCGGCGCGGCGCACGGTTTCCATATGCACGAAAATATCCTCTTCCGAACCCGGGCGCGTGACAAAGCCATAGCCTTTCAAGCGATTGAACCATTTCACCGTCACCAGCTCCAGCGCCCCTGCGGCAGCGATCATCACCTTGGGGTCAACCCGATCAGCGGCACGGGCGGCAGCGGTTTCAGGATCGGGGCCGATGGTCGTCGTCAGGTCGATATCGATGATGCGCCGCGCCTGCCGGCCCCGGTCACGCGCCACCACGGCACACGTCAGCGTGGCGCCTTCGGGCAAGGTACGCCGGCCATGATCACGCACCAGCGTGAAATGCACCAGCACGTCGCTGCCGCTATCCTGTGGCACCAGAAAGCCATAGCCGCGAACCGGATCGAACCATTTGACCGTGCCGCGCACGATGGTTTCAACTTCTTCATCGCCAATCGCTTCGGTATCCGAAACAAATGTCATCGACCGTCCCCCAAACGCAACAAAATTCCAAACATCCCCAGCTAATTATTACCGTAAAAAACTATTGACGCATAGCATGTTTAAAATCACCTGCGCTGCCGGTACCTGACCGAAGGTTCATGTCCGGCTGGCGGATGTTGGCGCCTGTAGCGGTGGCGCGTGGCTGGGGCTATGACCGATGGACAGCCGATGACTATAGGGAGCAGCCGCGATGCAATTGACAGGTGACGTAACCATTGCGGCGGCGCGCGCGCAGGTATGGGCGGCCCTCAACGACCCGGCAGTGCTCGCGCGCTGCATCGAAGGTGTTGAAAGCCTGACCCGAGTCGCCAGCGATGCCGGCGACCGGTTCGAGGGCAAGATGAATGCCAAGGTCGGCCCGGTACGCGCCACCTTTATCGGCCAGGTAACCTTGACCGATGTCGTTGAACCCGAAAGCTATGTGCTGGTTGGCGAAGGCAAGGGCGGCGTTGCCGGCTTTGCCAAGGGCCAGGCGGCAGTGACGCTGGCCGCGACCGGCACCAACGAAACATTGTTGCGCTACGATGTGACATCGAGCGTCGGCGGCAAGCTGGCACAACTTGGCGCGCGGCTGATCGAAGGCACGGCCAAGGGCTATGCGACAAGCTTTTTTGCCCGGTTGAAAGACGAACTTGAAGCGCCAGCGGCGGCGATGGCCGCTGCCGGCGCGTCGCCGGATGCCCGCGCTGATGCCGAAACCACGGATGCCGCCGTTGCTGCCGCTGCCCCGGCGTTACCGGGCAGCAAGGCGGGGGGTGTGTCGCCGCTGCTCTGGGGTGCAGCGGTGGTCGCCGCGGTGCTGGTGTTCCTCGCCTGGCAGTGGAACTGACATGCGCGACGATCTGGCGACACTGGCTGCGGCGGCAGGATGGGTACGCGCTGGCCATCGTGTCGCCATTGCCACCGTCATCGAAACCTGGGGGTCGGCGCCGCGCCGTATCGGCAGCCATCTGGCGATCAGGGATGACGGGCTGTTCGAAGGCTCGGTGAGCGGCGGCTGTGTCGAAGGCGATGTCATCACCGAGGCGCAGGCGTTGCTCGATAGCGGCGGCGGCGTCGTGCGGCGCGATTACGGCGTTGCCGACGCGACCGCCTGGGAAGTCGGGCTGGCGTGCGGCGGGAAAATTTCGGTGCTGGTGCAACGCGTTGCCGATGATGGTTTCGCGCTGGCGTTGATCGACCGGCTGGTCGCAGCGGCGACGGCGGGCGACGCCGTGACGCTGGTGACCGATCTGGCGACCGGCACGACACAGGTCGGACCCGGCGAAGGTTTCGCCCGCGGCTATCCGCCACCGCGCCGTATCGCCATAATCGGCGCCGTGCATATTGCCCAGGCGCTGGTGCCGCTGGCGCTGGCGCTTGGTATCACCCCGACAGTCATCGACCCACGCGGGCTGTTTGCAGCAAACGCGCGCTTTGCCGGGCTCGAGCTTGACCGGCGCTGGCCTGATGAAGCGCTCGCCGAATGGCGGCCCAATGCCGCGAGCGCGGTGGTAGCGCTGACGCATGATCCAAAGCTCGATGATGTGGCGCTCGCCGCCGCGCTGCGAACCCCGGCTTTTTACATCGCGGCGCTGGGCAGCCGCAAAAACCATGCCGGGCGGCTGGAACGGCTGGCGGCGCTGGGCTTTGATACCGCCACGCTGGCGCGGGCGCGCGGCCCCGCCGGGCTGGCGATTGGCGCGGCCGATCCGGTGGAAATCGCGCTCAGCATTGCGGCGGAAATGACCGCGGCGTGGCGCGGCGTCCTGCCACCGCGCGGATGATTTTTTCCGCGGTTCCGCTTGCGCAAGGCGAAGGCGGCATCCTTGCCCATTCGCTGCTGGTCGATGGC
>JBBQMB010000101.1:0-10156 GCA_038328515.1 Sphingomonadales bacterium | reverse complement strand
ACGTGTCACCCCGGCTTCGACCCGGCAATCAAGATCGGCCATATTGACCGACAGCACCTTGTCCATACCCGAAAGATCAAGGCTGATCCCGCCATGGATTGCCTGGATCTGCCCTTCGAGCGAAGTGCCGGTGCCAAACGGGATAAGCGGCACGCGGTGGTCACGGCAAACGCGCACGACATCGGCAACATCGGCGGTCGAGCGGGCAAACACGACGGCAGCGGGCAGCATGAGATCATGCACCCCCTCCCCCCGCCCGTGCGCGGCGCGTATTGCAGCACCGGTCGCCACCCGATCACCAAAGCGCGCGACCAGCGCCGCTGTGGCGGCAGTGCAATCAACGGGAGCGGCAATTGGCGGGATCATGGGGCTGTATAGCGCAGTTTTCGTGACGTTTGGCGCAAATTACCGATCAGGCGGGGCTGGTCAGTTCTGCGATGCCGCATTCGGCAAGCCAGGCATCAATCGCATCATAATCAGCTGGCGGACGGGTGACATCAGTTGCATCGCCGCGCGGCACGAAAATAACCATTCCCTGCCGCGCGCGCGTCAGGAGCACACGATAGGCATTACGGACATAATCGGCGCGGCCAAGGCCATCCCCCCGATTATGAATAGCCTGCCATCGCGTCCCCCGAAACTCTCGCGCTTCCCAATCCGGATTGCGCCGGAGGTTGAGGTCCCAGGCGACGCAAGTCCAATCGAGTTCCAGCCCCTGCACGTCAAATTCGGTCGCGGCGTCTTCAAGAGCGTTTGAGGAACGGACGTCCTGCGTATCATTCAGAAACCAGTTGCACACATCGACCTTGGCTTTGACATAAATGCCTTCGGGTTTGAGACGCAGCGCATTCGATGATGCGAGCACGCCGGCGCGCTCACCGGCGCGGCGCTGCCGCCGCAGCCAACCGCGCGCGGCGCTCAGATCACGCGTCCGCAGAATTGGGAAATTAACGGGTGGCAGTGTGGCGCGCGCCGCTGTCGCGTCATCACAAAGCAACGCTGCAACATGCGCCGAAACACTTTCGGCGCGGAAGGAACGCACCGAAACGGCGAGATGTAGCGCAGGATCAGGCGCTGCCATGCGTCGCACAAGATGCCAGCGCAAGGCAGCGTCGAGTCCATCCTCATCAAGCAGATGCGGCGGCAGGTGTATCTGCCAATGCGGCAGATCACCTTGCAGTGCACGCATCCATTCACCGACGCCGGCTTCGCCGCGGTTTATCTCCTGGCCTTCTCCGATCAGGCAGATAACGACACACCAATCGTTGTGGCGATCCATGACCGACAACAGAAAAGCCGGCTCAGACATGTCGAACCCAGCCTGACCGCGCTTTTTACGCATGAAATCGGCGGTCTGGTCGCGATTCCAGGCACGCTGCGCCTCATCAAAAACCACGACATGTTCCGAAGGTACCTGGGCCGGATTGAGATATTCATCGCGAAAATGATGCACGTTCTGGACAAATTTATCGGGCGAGCGGTCGGACAAGTGCCTGGCATCGCGATTATGTGCCGCTGGCCGGCCGGTACGGGCGCGCACATCGCGCTTTAATGCTTCTCGGAGCACATCGACCAAGGGGCCGTTACCCGACAAAAAGGTCGCATCTTCGCCGACATCGACTGCCATGCGCCCGCAAGCGATGTTTAGGCCGGCAAGGGTTTTGCCCGCGCCAGGGACGCCCGTAACAAAACAGATGGCCTTGCCGCCCTTCGCCTTCATGCGTTCAACCACGGCTTCTATGGCAGCAGCAGTGCGGGTCAGATTTTCGGCACCAGCCTCGGAACGCGAAATTTCGGTGACATCATGGCCGCGGAACAAGGCCTCGGCGGCTTCGATGATGCTGGGGGTCGGGCGATAGGCGCCAACAGCCCAAGCGATGGGATCAAAATCGGTCGCATCGCCGGTTGCCAGCATCTGGCGGATACTTGGCAACACATCGAGTGGATTGAGCGAAATCGGCTCGTGAACCCGATCATGCGCCCAGAAGCCGAGCCCGAGTTGCTGCGGCAGGGCTTCGGTAGCGATAAGAATCGGTACGATCGACTTGTTATGACTGGTGACGTGAAAATTTTTCAGATCAAGGGCATAGCCATGGGTTTGCTGGATCGCATGGGCAGGAAAACCACGCTCGCCGACTTTATATTCAAGAACAAAGATCAAGCCGCTTACGACGATGATCACATCGGCCCGGCGGCCCATGCGTGGAATACTGAATTCCAGGAAAAAATGCGAACCGGGGAGCGCGGCGGCGATCGGTTGCAAATGGGCGATTTCGACCTGCCACGCCGTTTTTTGGGTAGGCTCATCGGGAAACGGCGATGCCGCCATGAGCGCGCCGAGTATCGCCATCGGATCGGCTGTCGCGAATGTCGTGGCGTCCGCTTGGTACCAGGCACGTTGCATGGTGCAGGCGTGCCAGGTGTTGGCGCGACGAGCAAGATCCCGCGCGCGCGATTGCCGCCAGAATGGTTCTTGGCAGGATACGGCCGGCTGTTACCCCGGCCCAGCCCAGCTTCAAGCCGCCTTTGGCGCACTCTCCATCACGCCCGCATCCACGTGTTCAGCAAATTGCGCGAAATTGGCGATGAACATCCCGACCAGCGCCTTGGCCTTTGCATCATAGGCGGCTTTGTCCGCCCAGGTGTCGCGCGGGTTGAGGATCTTGCTATCGACACCGGCGACCGCGACCGGGACCTGGAAGCCGAAATTTTCGTCGGTGCGGAATTCGCCGGTCTTGAGCGAGCCGTCGAGCGCGGCGTTGAGCAGCGCGCGGGTGGCCTTGATCGGCATGCGTGTGCCGGTGCCGCCGGTGCCGGCGCCGCCGCCGGTCCAGCCGGTGTTGACCAGCCAGACATCGACACCGCCGCTGGCAATGCGTGCTTTGAGCAAATTGCCATAAACCGACGGGTGGCGCGGCATGAAGGGCGCACCAAAACAGGTGCTGAAGGTCGCATCGGGCTCGGTCACGCCGATTTCGGTGCCGGCGACGCGGGCGGTATAGCCCGACAGGAAATGGTACATCGCCTGGTCGGGGGTCAACTTGCTGATCGGCGGCAGGATGCCGAACGCATCGGCGGTCAGCATGATGACATTGTCGGGCACCGGGCCCAGATTGTCGGCGCTGGCGTTGGGAATGAAATCGATCGGGTACGAAGCACGGCTGTTTTCGGCCAGGCTATTGTCATCAAGGTCGATCACGCGGGTCACCGGATCGATGACGACATTTTCGAGCACCGTGCCGAAACGCTGGGTCGTCGCAAAGATTTCGGGCTCTGCGTCGCTGCTGAGGCGGATGACCTTGGCATAGCAGCCACCTTCGAAATTGAAGACGGCGGTATCCGACCAGCCATGTTCATCATCGCCGATCAGTGTGCGGCTGGCATCGGCCGACAGCGTGGTTTTGCCGGTGCCCGACAGACCAAAGAACACCGCCGTGTCGCCCTTTGGCCCAATGTTTGCCGAACAATGCATCGGCATCACGCCCTTGAGCGGCAACAGATAGTTGAGAATCGAAAACACGCTCTTTTTCATCTCGCCGGCATAGGCGGTGCCACCGATGAGGATGGTTTTGCCTTCGAAATCAACCGCGACAATGGTTTCGCTGCGGCAGCCATGGCGCGCTGGCTCGGCCTTGAAGCTGGGCAGGTCGATGATCGTGTATTCAGGCAGGAAATCGGCCAGCGCCGCCGCTTCCGGGCGCACCAGCAGCGTGCGGATGAACAGGCTGTGCCAGGCGAATTCGGTGATGACCCGCACCTTGACGCGATGTTCGGGCTGAGATCCGCCAAACAGATCCTGGACGAACAGCGTTTCACGTGCCGCAAGCGCCGCCTGAAAATCGGCCTTGATGGTGGCGAACTGCGCTGGCGTGATCGATTTGTTCTTGTCCCACCAGATGACGCCATCGGTGACGGCATCGCGGACGATGAACTTGTCGTTGGCGCTGCGGCCGGTGTGCTTGCCGGTTTCGACAACAAAGGCGCCGTCCTTTGACAACAGGCCTTCGCCGCGCTTCACAGCCAGTTCGATCAGCGGTGCCGTGCCAAGGTTCCAGTGCAGGGCGGCACCGGTTTCATAGCCCTGAGCGGCGAGGCCATGGTGTGAAACGGTCGATGCTGGCACGCGCCAATTCCTTCCTAGAACGACAGCGGCTGGGTGCCGCCCGGTTGCAACGGATGCCGATGTTGCGGCAACGATCTTTTCCGATACGCTGGCGCATAACGAACCGATGCCAGTTCGTCAAAATGCTTGTGATCAAGCAGTGGTTAATCATGGGGGGTGCAGGACACGCAGGCTGCGGCATGGCTTGCGTTCACTGCCGCTTGGCGCAACAAGGGTATGTCATGTCAGCCAGCGTTTCCTCCGCCCATGCCAGTCCACCAACGATTGCGCTGGTCGATGACGACCGCAACATCCTCACATCGGTGTCGATCGCGTTGCAGGCCGAGGGCTTTGTCGTGCGGATGTATTCCGATGGCGATACAGCGCTGAAAGGCTTGCTGGAAAACCCGCCCGATCTGGCGGTGCTCGATATCAAGATGCCGCGCATGGACGGGATGGAGGTTCTGCGCCGCCTACGCGAAAAATCCCGGGTGCCGGTGATATTTCTCACCTCCAAGGATACCGAGATCGACGAAGCGTTGGGCCTGGCCATGGGTGCCGATGATTATATCGGCAAACCGTTTTCGCAGCGTCTGCTGATCGAACGCATCCGGGCCGTTCTGCGCCGGGCGGCGCACCGCAATGCGCCAGCCCCCGGCCCCGACGATGTGCCGGCGGGTGAACCGATCATTCGTGGGCGGTTGACGATGGACCCGGCGCGCCACCGCGTCACCTGGGATGCCGGGGCCGGGCGGCGCGGCGATGTGGCGCTCACGGTCACAGAATTCATGATCTTGGAAACACTGGCCAGTCGCCCCGGCTTTGTGAAGTCGCGTGACCAGTTGATGGATGCGGCCTATCAGGACGATGTTTACGTCGATGATCGTACCATCGACAGCCACATCAAGCGGCTGCGCAAAAAATTCCGCGCCGTCGATCATGATTTCAAGGGAATCGAGACCCTCTACGGTGTCGGATATCGCTTCAACGAAGAATAGCGCTGAGCCACTGCCAGGCCCGGCGCTGTTGCCCGGTGATGTGCAGGAGTGGCGACGGGGCCTGGGCTTTGGCTCGCTGCGGGCGCGAATTTTTGCTGTCAATATCATCGCGGTCATCGTGCTGGCGATCACGCTGCTCTATCTCGATACCGTGCGGTCGCGGCTGCTCGACGAGCGCACCGATGCCTTGTCAAACACCGCCGTGGCGATCGCCGGCCTTGCCGCCACTATGCCGCCTGAGCTTGCGAAATTGAGCTTTGAACGCGGCACCAGGCTGCGTCTTTATGCCAGGGACGGTCAGGTCAGCGCCGATAATTGGACCATAGCCACAACAAGGCGCTTCGAAATCGACGATCCGGAACGCTATTCGTGGCGGCGGGCATCGGCAAAGTTCATCGACCGGGCACTCGAGGCGCTGGTCAGCTTCGGCGCCTTGACGCCCTATGCCGAAGCCATTCCCGACCGCGCCGATCAATGGCCCGAAATCGCCGCCGCCCGGGCCAGCGGCGGCCCGGCAACGCGGCTGCGCCGGGCCAGCGACGGCAGTTTCATCATCACCGCAGCAGCGCCGGTCGCGGGGGGTGCCGTCGTCCACCTGGTCGATAGTGCCGATGATCTGTCGCGGATTCTGCGCGACGAACGCTTGACATCGTTCTGGCTGCTGCTGGCGGTCACGCTGCTGACGCTGGCGCTGTCCTTCTATCTGGCGCGTACCATCGTGCGACCGTTGCGCATGCTGGCGATCGCCGCGCATCGCGTCAGGCTGGGGCGGTCGCGCGAGGTCATCGTGCCGCGCTTGCCCGACCGGCGCGATGAAATCGGCGCCCTGGCGCGCGCCCTGTCCGACATGTCGATTGCGCTGCGCCATCGTATCGACGCCACCGAAGCCTTTGCCGCCGATGTGGCGCATGAATTGAAGAACCCCCTTGCTTCGTTGCGCAGCGCTGTCGATGCGTTGGAAACCGTGCAACAACCGACGCTTCGCACCCGGCTGCTCGCTGTGATCCGCGATGATGTCGGCCGGCTCGATCGGTTGATCACCGGCATTTCGGAGGCCAGCCGGCTTGATGCCGAACTGTCACGGTCGCGGTTCGAAGCTGTCGATGCCGGATCGCTGTGCGCCGGGCTGGTGGCTGCCTATCGCACCGCCGGGTTGCCCGGTGATGTGACGTTGGAATATCTGCCGCCGCTGGTCGGCGCCGCGCCGGTATTTGGCGATCCGATGCGGCTGGCGCAGGTTTTGCGCAATCTAATCGACAATGCCCTGTCGTTTTCGCCGCGGCCCGGCATGGTGCTGGTATCGGCCGAAACCGCGCCGGGCCGGGTGTTCATGCGGGTCGAGGATCAAGGGCCCGGCATCCCTGTGGAAAATCGCGGCGATGTGTTCCGGCGTTTTTATTCGCAACGCCCCGATTCGGAAGATTTCGGCCGCCATTCAGGCCTTGGCCTGTCGATTGCCGGGGCCATTGTCGAGGCCCATGGCGGCAGCATCCAGGTTGATGATCGCCCGGGCGGTGGGGCCCGCTTCACTGTCGAACTGCCGGCGGCGTGATGGCGACGCCGGCAACGGTGCATGCAACGGCGGTGGCGCTCGCTGGCCGGTGCATTTTGCTGCTCGGGAAATCGGGCGCCGGAAAATCCGATCTGGCGCTGCGGCTGGTTGGCCATGGTTGGCGGCTGGTTGCGGACGATCGCGTTATTCTCACAGGCGAAAATACGCAGCTCTGGGCAATGGCGCCGCAACCCCTCGCTGGCCTTCTGGAGGTTCGCGGCGTCGGGATCGTCGCTGAACCGCCAATGGCCCGGGCGCAAGTCGTGCTGGCGCTTGACCTTGATGTGGTGCCCGAACGCCTGCCCGAACCATCGTTGCGAACGTTCGCCGGCATTGCAATTCCATGCCTCGGCTTCGACAGTTTTGGCGAATCGGCGGTGCTGCGGGTCGAACGGGCTTTGCGCGCGCATGGGCTCGGGCTATCAACCGCGGCAGTGAACGATACGCTGCCATCCTCGCCCGCGCCGGCGCAACCGATGCTGATCGTCAGCGGCATGTCGGGCGCTGGCAAATCCACAGCGCTCAAGGCGCTCGAAGACCTGGATTATGAAGCGGTCGACAATTTGCCGCTGGGGCTCGTTGAAACCCTGATGGCATCGGCGCAAGGCGGCGACACGCCGGCGCGGCCGCTGGCCTTTGGCATCGATACCCGCACCCGCGCCTTTGATGCCGAGGCGCTGGCGGCGCGGCTGCGCAGTTTGCGCAGCGAAGGTGTCGATATCCGGCTGATCTACCTTGATTGTGCCGATGATGAACTCGTCCGGCGCTTTTCCGAAACGCGGCGGCGGCACCCGCTGGCGGCGGACCGGCCGGCGGCGGACGGGGTGGCGCGCGAACGCGAGCTGACCCAACCGCTCAAACGCTGGGCCGACATGGTGATCGATACCACCGATCTGTCGGTTACCGAGCTGCGCCGGCGCATCGCCGAACGGCTGGGCCGTGGTGGCCAGCACGCCTTGACGGTTACCATCCAGTCGTTCGGATTTGCGTACGGCCTGCCGCGCAATGCCGATCTGGTATTCGACATGCGTTTTCTCGCCAACCCCCATTGGGATATGACATTGCGGCCCCTGACCGGCGAAGACCCGGCGGTTGCCGCATTCGTCGCCCTTGATCCGGCATACGCCCCGGCGCTCGATCGCATTGCCGATCTGTTGCTGACCTTGCTTCCGGGCTACGGCCGCGAAGGCAAGGCATATCTCACCATTGCCATCGGCTGCACCGGCGGCCGCCATCGCAGTGTTGCGGTTTCGCGCGCCCTCCACGCCCGGTTGACCGCCGCCGGCCATGCCGCGTCGCTGGTCCATCGCGATGTCAGCAAGCACGGCAATGACGCCGCCATATTGACAGCGACCCCCGGAACAGGCGAGCAGAGCCCCGCATGATAGGTCTTGTTCTCGTTACCCATGGCCGCCTGGCCGCTGAATTTCTGGCTGCGACCGAACATGTCGTCGGCAAACAGCCGCGAATCGTGGCGATCTGCATCGAAGCCGAAGACGATATGGAGCAACGCCGCGCCGAGATTGCGGCCGCGATCGAAGCTTGCGAAAACGGCGAAGGTGTCATCATGCTGACCGACCTGCTCGGCGGCACCCCCTCCAATCTGGCGATTTCGCTGATGGGGCCCAATATCGATGTCATCGCCGGGGTTAACCTGCCGATGCTGATCAAGCTGGCGAGTGTGCGCAAGACGATGGCCGTGCCCGAAGCGGTCGAGGCGGCACAGGAAGCCGGGCGTAAATATATCGCCGTTGCCTCCAAGATGCTGGGCGACGCGGCTTGAGCGCCAATGTCGGCCCGGTGACCGTGCCCATCACCAACAAACGCGGCCTGCACGCCCGTGCCAGCGCCAAATTTGTTACCATGGCCAGCGGTTTCGATGCCGAAGTGACGGTCAGTCACGACGGTTCAAGCGTTACCGGCACGTCGATAATGGGGTTGATGATGCTGGCTGCCGGCATCGGCGATACCATCGAAATTTCCGCGTCCGGGCTAGAGGCTGAAGCCGCCGTGGCCAAATTGTCGGGGCTGGTACTCGACAAGTTCGGCGAGGAATAAGCGCCTCGGCAACGCAAAGACCGCCGATTTCACCCGACTGACAGAATGAAAAAAACGGCCCGGATATTAACCCGGGCCGTCAAAGCGTCTTACCTGCGCGTGAAACTCAGGCGGGCGATTTTGCCGTATCGGCGGCAGCAACCGGGACCGGCGCCGGCAGGGCATCGACCGGCGGCGCTTGCGTTCCCGACATGCCATGCGCCGTGCCGATCAATGCCGGATAATCCTTCAGCATCGGCACACCGCCCAGCGGCTTGTTTTTGCCCTGATGGCAGGTGGTGCAATAGACTTTCTTGGGATCACCCGCCGGCCCGAGCCGGTTGGCCGGCCACACATCGCCAAGCGCCGTGATGTAATTGTCGTTGATGTCACGCACCATGCGAATGCCATACCAGGCACTGACGCGCTGGGGCCGCGATTGCGACCAGCTCGCGAAATTATTGCTGTTGTGGCAATAGGTGCAGTTCACGCCCAGGCCCTGCGACATGTGCATCATCAGGCCATAAGTCTTTTCAGTCTTTTGGATCGATTCGACATATTTCGTCGGATAGGCACTGGTTGCCTGGACGCTGATGACATTCTTGCCCTGCAGCAGCGATGAAAACGGATCGTTCGGCAGCGAAGCATAGGCGACCGTTTTGGCAGGGGTATTCTGGCCATGCTTGTTGCCGAATATCCCCTTGGGATCGGGCATCCCGGCCGACCAATTATACTTGGGCACGGCAAGGCCGCGATGGCAGGTCCAGCAGGTAACCCCGGCGCCCTTGCCGGCATATTGGCTGAGAGCGAAATGCGGCTTCCAACCAGCGTTGATTTCGCGGGTCATCAACAGCATCTTGCGCGCGACGACCTTGGTGTATTTTTCGTCAGACGCCATGTTTTCGGGGTTATGACAGTAATTGCAGCCGGCGTTTTCACCCTCGACCGGTGCTACCCAGCCCGAAATCGCCGCCATGGTATAATTGAACTCCTCGGCGCTGATATCCTTCAGCACCTGGACGTTCTGGTAGGTTTGCCCCGCGGTCGGTCCCTGGCGCATTTCCGGCGTCAATTCATAGATTGGCTCGGGAACGACGTCGGCGGGTAGCAGCGTTCGCTTGAGCGCAATCTGGTCGAGCGCGGCCCCGCGATAGCCGACCTGTTCGGTTACCTTGGTGCCAACTTCGCAGCCGGCGAGGAGCAGCGCCGGGAGCACCAGGCTCAGCGAGACGAGTTTGCGGATCATTGCGGTGCCCCCGGAAGCGTGGCGGGATCGACGACGCCCGTCGATGGATAGGCCGGTGCGAACTTGTGTTCGACTGCCCATAGATACCAGTTATCGACAGCGGTGCCGGTGAGCAGAATGCCGATGCCGCCGGTGAGCGTCGTCAGCACCGCAAACCACCACGCCCAGCGGTGAATCGATTCCATCGTGGCGTTGAAGCCCATGGTCCAGCGCCAGAACAA
>JBBQMB010000100.1:0-10179 GCA_038328515.1 Sphingomonadales bacterium | reverse complement strand
AAATGGCGTCGTTGCGCAAGCTTGGCGGGGGCCAAAGGCCCGCCAGCGCTCGCGCGCCTAGCCATTTGGCTGCCTGACGCCATGACGGGGCATGACATTCATGCGTTCACGACCTGAACCGGCTTGGCGCTGTTAAACCAGAGCTTCCTTGCTGCATTTTATGGCGCCCGCTAAGCATGGGGAATGCATAACGCCGTTGCCCATGACATAATCGCGCTGATCGGCAACACGCCGTTGCTGTATCTCAAGGGCCCCAGCGCCGAAACGGGCTGCACCATTTTGGGCAAGGCCGAGTTTTTGAACCCCGGCGGCAGCGTCAAGGACAGGGCCGCGCTGGAAATCATCGAGGATGCCGAACGCCGTGGCCTGTTGCAGCCGGGGGGTATCATCGTTGAAGGCACCGCCGGCAACACCGGGATCGGCCTGGCTGTCGTTGGCGCGGCCCGTGGCTATAAAACCATCATTGTCATGCCTGAAACCCAAAGCCGGGAAAAACAGGATACGCTGCGGGCGCTGGGCGCCGAACTGGTGCTGGTGCCGGCCGCAGCCTATTCGAACCCGGCGCATTACGTCCACACATCGAGGCGGATTGCCGAAGAAACCCCGGGCGCGGTCTGGGCGAACCAGTTCGACAATGTTGCCAACCGCATGGCGCATATCAAGACGACAGCGCCCGAAATCTGGGCACAGACGGGCGGGCGAGTCGATGGCTTTACCTGTGCGGTTGGTACGGGTGGCACCCTGGCCGGCGTGGCGCTGGGGCTGCGCGCCGAAAAACCCGATGTGGTGATCGCGCTGACCGATCCCGAAGGTGCGGCACTCTACAATTATTTTGCCCATGGCGAATTGAGCGCTGAAGGCTCGAGTGTGTCCGAAGGCATCGGCCAGAGCCGCATTACCGCTAATCTGGAAGGCTTGGCCGTCGATGCCCAGTTTCGCGTGCCCGATGCCGAAGGGTTGCACTGGGTGCGCCGCTTGAATGCCGAGGAAGGCCTGTGCCTGGGGCTGTCGTCGGGAATCAATGTTGCCGGTGCCACGCGACTCGCCCGGCAACTCGGGCCGGGGCACATGATCGTGACGATCCTGTGCGATTCGGGGCTGCGCTATCTTTCGACGCTCTACAATGCCGAATGGCTGGCCAAAAAAGGCCTGACCTAGACACGCCAGCGCAAATTCATTTGGACGCCGAGTGTGGCAGATTGACCACAATCCTCGACATGCTTTTCCAACCGCACTATATCGAAAGCTTAACGCCGACGTTCAATCCCGGGCAATTACCCCGGTGGTCATGACGAAAAGCGAGGGTCGATGTCACTGTTGAAACGAAAGCTCGGTGCCAGGCAAACCAGTCAGCAGGCGCTGCCGGTTACCACGGCGACCATGATCGACCGGGTCGATAGCGGGCATCGTATCCGCGTCGGGTTGACCGGACTTGCCGCTATCTTCTTGCTTATGCTGATTGCAGCGGCCGGGTTGCGGCCTGACCGGTCGATGGCGGCGCCCGATGCCGCTGGCGAACCGCTTGCCGTATTGGGTGTGGCGCCTGGCGCCGGCCCGGCGGAGGCGGACCGTGTTTCGGCCCTTACCGCCAGCGCAAAGCCGGCCATTCAACATCCGAAGCGCGGCTAAGGCCGCGCAGGCCCGAAGCGCGGCTAAGGCCGCGCAGGCCATGCGGGCATTGGCGCCGAGGACACCCGATCTGCGGCAAGTTGCTGTGCAACAAGACAGTTTTGCGACACCGCGAAACGCCAGATCTGAAACACGCCCGGTGCACAGTTTGTCCCGGGCGTTTTTGCAATTTGATCACAGACTTATCCACAGGTCTGAATTGCGCCTCTTGAATCAATCAATTCCGTCGCAGGCGGCGGTTTTCCCATGGATATCCCCATGAATCCGAGTCTAATCCCACGATAGACCATTGAGGCCCACGCTAGCCCATGGTAGAGCTTGTCCACAATGAGGGCGGGAACGTCATTGCGTGGTCGGGTTGATACGTAGGTCCGGGATGAGCCGGTAACGTTTGAAGCCTTTCCGCCCTTCCTCGTTGCAAGGGCGGATCGGTTGCCGGACATTTCCTTCACTGGCTACGCGCTGAACGCGATCGACACGAAGAATCGACTCTCGATTCCTTCGGAGTTTCGGGACGTGATCAAGCTGCGCGCCGGCACGTCGGACCTGTATATCGGGCCGGCCAAGGGCTTTGACTGCCTGATCGCCTATGACGACACGCATCATCGCAACCTCCAGGCACGGCTTGATGCGGAAGCGGTGGACGAGGAAAGCGTTGACGGCGCGATGCGGGCGATCGGCCTCTTCGGCAGCACGCTGAGCTACAAGATCGATGAACCCGGCCGGATCGTGGTCACCGCTGGCCTGCGCGACCTCGGTGATTTCACCAGCCATGTCTGGTTTATCGCGGGTGGCAAATGGTTTCAGATGTGGAACCCGTATCGCTTTCTGGAATTGCCCAACCTCGATCCGCGCATGCGTCGCACTCTGGTGCGTGACATGCAGGCCAAGGGCTTGCCCCTTGCCGAGCCGGCGCGATGATGGCGGCGCCCCATATTCCCGTGCTGCTCGCCGAAACGCTGGCGGCGCTGGCGATTCGCCCGGGCGACATCTATGTCGATGCGACGCTGGGGGCCGGCGGCTACCTGCGCGCGGCGCTGGGCCACGCGCCGGGCCGGGCGGTCGGTTTTGACCGTGATGCGACCGCCATCGCGCTCAATGCCGATCTGGCCGACGCCGATGAAATTATCCTGATCAACCGGCCGTTCTCCGAGATGGAGGCCGGCCTTGCCGACGTCGGGATTACGGGCGTCGATGCGATGGCGTTCGATATCGGTGTGTCATCGATGCAGATCGACCAGCCCGAACGCGGCTTTTCGTTTCAGTCCGATGGTCCGCTCGACATGCGCATGGGCCAGGATGGGATGACCGCGGCCGATTTCATCAATAGCGCCAGCGAATCCGAAATCGCCGATGTGCTTTTCCAGCTGGGCGATGAACCGGGGGCTCGCCGCATTGCGCGGGCGATCGTCCATGACCGCCCGTTGACCCGCACCTCGGAACTGGCGCGGCTGGTGCGATCGGTGCTGGGCGCTCAGCCCGGTGGCAAGGATGCGGCGACGCGCAGTTTTCAGGCACTGCGCATCCATGTGAACGATGAACTGGGCCAGCTTGATGCCGGGCTGGCGGCCGCCGAACGCCTGTTGCGGCCCGGTGGCCGGCTGGCAGTGGTCAGCTTTCATTCCGCCGAAGATCGCCGGGTGAAGAATTTTCTGCGTGACCGGTCGGGCAATGCCCCGGCGGGATCGCGCCATCTGCCGGCAGCGCCGGTGCAGCGGGCGCCCAGTTTCGAACGGCCGGCGCGGGCCGTGCGACCGTCGGATGCCGAGACGGCGCGAAATCCGCGTGCCCGGTCGGCCACGCTGCGCGCCGCTGTGCGGACGGCGGCGCCGGCTTGGTCGGCGCGGCCGGCGCCCAATTCCCCCCCGTTAGCGAGGTCAGCATGAGGAATTATGCCGGATCGGCCATGATGCTGGTAACGACGATGGTCGCTGCCGTGGGCTGTTATACGATAAACCTCAAGGTTTCGAGCGAGCGGGCCGGCGTGGAATCGCTGCGCACCCAATTGGTGTCGGACGCCCGCGAAATGCGCAACCTGCAGGCCGAACTGCGCACCCGCGCCCGTTTTCCCGAACTGCAGCGCTGGAACGACAATGTGCTGCAAATGTCGGCGCCGGTGGCCGGGCAATTCTTGCGCTCGCCGCTGCAACTGGCGAGCTATGCCGCCGCCCCGGCAGCCGCCAAGCCTGGCCTCGTTTATACCGTCACCACGCCTGAGAGCGTCGCGCCGATGACCGCGCCGGTGGTGGAAGTCGCGTATAACGCCCCGCCGGCCGGCGAAGCGCGCTTGATCCGCGCCGGTTATTCGGTGCCCCAGCGGACGCCTGTTCCCGAGGTGGCGATGGCCGCGCCGCTGCAACCTGCTGCGCCGGTAGAAGCGATGGTTGCGCGCCGCGCGCCCGCAGAAGCAACGGCGCCGCGCCGCGCGCCGGCAGTTGGCGTGGCCGCGCGGGCAGTCGCCATAGTGCCGCGCCCCGCGTTGAAAACGCCAGCCGCCAAGCCTGAGCGCCTGCAGACCGCCAGCGCCGAAAATCGCGCTGCGGCACCGCTGCGTCCAGCGGCGCGCCGGGCGACCCCCGCCATGGTTGAAACCCCGCGTGGCGAATCGTCTACGGCATCGCCAGCGCCCGGCGCACCCGTCGATCTGTTGCCCAAGGGGGGGCTGTAGACCCCCGCCATGGCAGGACCGATGATCCTTGTCGGCGGCAAGCCCGCTCCGTCACTGGCAGCGGCGCCCCGCGCGGCGCCGGTCAACCGGGCGCCGGTAACCCCGCTTGCTGGCCAGCGCCAGGCGGCGCAAAGCCTGGCGCGGCAACGCCTGGTCTTGCTGCTGCTGTTGTTTCTGGCGGTACCGGCGGTGCTGGCGCTGCGGCTGACCGACCTCGCGATTTTCGAAGCGCGTCCGGCATCGGCGCGCCCGATCGCCAATGCCGCACCACCGCGCGCCGATATCATTGACCGCAACGGCATCGAGCTGGCGCGCACTTTCGAAGCCTATGCGGTCTCGGTCGAACCGCGAAAGCTGGCAGGCAACCCGGCGGTTCTGGCGCGCCGGATCGCGCCGATCCTGACCGACCGAACCGAGGGTGAAATTTACGCCGAGCTGTCGAGCAAGAGCCAGTTCCGCTATATCGCGCGCCGCGTCATGCCGTCAGAAGCCAAGCGCATCAACGATCTTGGCGAGCCGGCGATTTTCCTGCGCCGCGAATCGGAACGGCTTTATCCCAATTTCAACCTTGCCAGCCATGTCATCGGCTATACCAACGATGCCGGCCATGGCGCCGTGGCGCTGGAAAAGGCATTCGACAAGCAACTGAGCGATGACGGGACCCGCGGCACACCGCTGCAACTGTCGCTTGATGTGCGTGTTCAGCAGGCGCTGGAGCATGAACTGCGCAGCGTCTATCTCGATCAGCGCGCCGCCGGCGCTGCCGGTATCGTCATGGACGTCAGAACCGGCGAAATCCTCGCGATGACCTCGCAGCCCGATTTCAATCCTAATGCGCCGGGCAAGTCCGATGATGCGTCGCGCTATAACCAGGCGACCTTTGCGACCTTTGAACTCGGATCGACCTTCAAGGCCTTTACTATCGCCAGCGGGCTTGATTCGGGCGTCATCACCTCGATGAGCCAGACCTATGATGCATCGCGGCCGCTGGTCATCGCCGGCAAGGTCATCCACGACGATCACGCGCTCAATCGTTGGGAGACGGTGCCCGAGATTTTTACCCATTCATCCAACATCGGCACGGCGCGCATCGCGTCTGCCGTCGGGCGCGACCGGCAGCGCGCCATGCTGGAAAAACTGGGCTTTTTCAAACAGGTTGATTTTGAACTCGGCGAACGGTCACGGCCGCAATATCCGCCCTTGTCGAATTGGGGCGAGCTGGCGACGATGACCATCGGCTATGGTCATGGCATGGCAGTGACGCCGTTGCACCTCGCTGCCGGCTATGCAGCACTGGTCAATGGCGGGATCTACCATAATCCGACTTTGGTGAAGCCGGTCCCGGGGCGGCCGATCGCCGGGCACCGAGTGTACAAGCAATCGACGTCCGACACGATGCGGGCGCTGTTGCGGCTGGTGGTGACGTCGGGCACCGGGCGCAAGGCCGATGCACCGGGGTATCGCGTTGGCGGCAAGACCGGCACCGCCGAAAAGGTCGTCAACGGTCGTTATGTGCGCGGCGCCAATGTCTCGACCTTTGCTGCGGCCTTTCCGATGGATGCGCCGCGTTATGTCGTCGTCATGATGATCGACGACCCCAAGGGCAGCAAGACCAGCTTTGGCTTCAAGACTGCCGGGATGACGATTGCGCCAGCGACAAGCCGCCTGATTGGCAAGATCGGGCCGCTGCTGGGTGTCCGACCCGATGCGACCCGTGATGTCGATCTGTCGACTGTGGCGCCCAAGGCCCCCGAAGCCGTTGAGGAATAGGGCGTGCGGCTGGGGGATCTGGTCAGCGGCGGGGGCGAGGCGAGGGTCACCGGCTTTGCCATCGATCATCGCAAGGTTGCGCCGGGCACCATCTTTGGCGCCTTTCCGGGGGCGCGGGTCAATGGTGAGGATTTCATTCCTGCCGCCGTCGCCGCCGGCGCTATTGCCGTGGTTTCGCGGCCCGGCGTTACGGTTTCGGGCGCGCTGCACATCACGGCAGACCCCGCACGGGCGATGTTTGCGCGGCTCGCCGCGCGCTATTTCGCACCATTTCCGGCGACAGTGGTTGCGGTCACCGGTACCAATGGCAAAACCTCCACCGCTGAACTGACCCGGCAATTGTGGCACCTTGCCGGGCATGTAGCAGCCAGCATCGGCACGTTGGGGGTGACGACGGCACATGATCAGGTTTCAACCGGGTTGACCACACCTGATGTCGTGACCTTTCTCGCCAACATGGCAGGGTTGCAGCGCGAAGGCATCAGCCACGCCAGCTTTGAAGCCAGCAGCCACGGGCTCGACCAGTTCCGCACCGAAGGCCTGCCGGTGCGCGCCGCGGCCTTTACCAACCTGTCGCGCGACCATCTTGATTATCACGGCACGATGGCGGCCTATTTCGCCGCAAAGCTGCGATTGTTTACCGATGTCGTCGATGGCGATGGCACGGTGGTGGTCTGGGCCGATGATGACCCGTGGTCGGGCAAGGTCATCGCCGCCGCAACGGCGCGGGGCCTGAAGATTATCAGCGTTGGCAGCGCTGGCGAGACGCTGAGCCTCAAATCACGCACCCCGACGGCGCTCGGCCAAACGCTGGTCGTAGCGGCAGGTGGCCAGGATTTCAGTATCAACCTGCCGCTTATCGGCGCCTATCAGGCCGCCAACGCGCTGGTTTCGGCCGGACTGGTCATCGCCTGTGGCGGTGCTGTGGCGGCAACGCTGGCCAATCTGGCGCGGGTGCAGCCGGTGCGCGGCCGGCTGGAACGCGCCGTGATCGCCCGGTCGGGTGCACCCGTCTATGTCGATTATGCCCACACCCCCGATGCGCTGGAGGCGGCAGCGGCTGCGCTGCGCCCCCACACGCGTGGCCGGCTGATCCTGGTGTTCGGCGCCGGCGGCGATCGTGACCAGGGCAAGCGGCCGCTGATGGGCGCCGCCGCGCTGGCGATTGCCGACCTTGTCATCGTGACCGATGATAATCCGCGATCCGAAGACGCAGCCGCTATTCGCAATGCGATCATGGCGGCAGCGCCGGGCGCCAGCGAAATTGCCGACCGCCGCGCTGCCATTGCCGCTGCCATTGCCGCCAGCGGCCCGGATGATGTCGTGCTCTTGGCTGGCAAGGGCCATGAACAGGGCCAGATCGTCGGCACACAGGTGCTGCCCTTCGATGATGTCCAGGTTGCGCGCGAGTGTGCGGCATGACGGCGTTGTGGACCGCTGCCGCCATTGCCGCTGCCACCGGCGGGCAGAGCCATGGTGATTTCAGTGTCGATGGTGTGAGCTTCGACAGCCGCGACATCGGCGCTGGTGACCTGTTCATTGCGTTGCAGGGTGAGGCCATGGATGGCCATCGCTTTGTGCCGCAGGCGCTGGCGCAAGGGGCCGCCGGGGTGCTGGTCAGCCAATCGGTTGACGCACCGCATGTACGCGTTGCCGATACCATTGCAGCGCTGGCAGCACTCGCTGTAGCCGCGCGGGAACGCAGCGCGGCGCTGCGCATCGGCGTCACCGGATCGGTCGGCAAGACGGGGGTCAAGGAAGCGATCAGGGCGGCGCTCGAGCGATTTGCGCCCGGTGCTGTCCATGCGTCTGTAAAAAGCTATAACAATCCTACCGGGGTGCCGCTCAGCCTGGCGCGGATGCCCGCCGCCAGCCGGTTCGGCATCTTCGAAATGGGGATGAACCACAGCGGCGAAATCGCCGCGCTGACACAATTGGTGCGCCCTGACATCGCGGTCATCACCTGGGTTGCTTCGGCGCATATCGAAAATTTCACCGATGAAGCCGGCATTGCCGATGCCAAGAGCGAGATTTTCGGCGGATTGCAGCCGGGCGGCACCGCGATCATCCCGTTCGACAATCCACATTTCGAGCGGTTGGTCAGCCATGCCCGGCCGCATGCCGGGCGGATAATCAGCTTTGGCAGCGGCGCCGGTGCCGATGTCGTTGCCGAACAGGTCGCGCTCCACCCTGATTGTTCGTGCGTGACGGCGCGGGTGGGTGACCGGCGGCTGACCTTCAAGGTCGGCATGGCCGGGCGACACTGGGTTGGCAATGCGCTGGCGGTGCTGGCGGCGGTCGATGCGGCAGGCGGCGATCTGGCGCTTGCCGGGCTGGCGCTGGCCGATCTCACCGATCTGCCGGGACGCGGGCAACGGCTGCGCGTGGCAACGCCAACCGGCGTCGCCATCGTGATCGATGAAAGCTATAACGCCAACCCGGCCTCGATGGCGGCATCGCTGGCGGTGCTGGGCGATATCGTGCCGGCGAGGCAGGGGCGGCGGCTCGCCATATTGGGCGCGATGCGCGAACTCGGCGGCCTTTCTGACCAGTTTCATGCCGAATTGGCACCACATATAGTGGCGGCGGGCGTTTCAAGCGTAATTCTTGTGGGTAACGAGATGAAACCGCTGGCGGCGGCGTTGGCGCGGCGGTTAGATGTTCTGCACGTTGCCGATGCCGGCGCTGCGCAGATCGAGATCGGCCGGTTGCTGGCTGGCGATGATGTTGTGCTGATCAAGGCTTCGAACAGCATGCGGCTTGGGGACGTGGTGACGCATCTGCGTGGTCAGGCGCAGCTGGGGCGGGAGGATTTGGGTTGATCAACGCCATCGCCGATTGGGCCGGGTTCGAGGGTGTCCTCAACCTGTTTCGCTATATCACCTTCCGATCGGTGGGGGCGCTGGTGACGGCGCTGGTCATCGCGTTGCTGATCGGGCCGCGCTTCATCAGCCTGTTGCGCAGCAAGCAGGGCAAGGGCCAGCCGATCCGTGAAGACGGTCCGGCGTCGCACCTGCTGACCAAGAAGGGCACGCCGACGATGGGCGGGCTGATGATTTTGATCGCGCTGACCATCTCGACATTGTTGTGGATGGATACCGGCAATGGCTTTGTCTGGGCCAGCCTGTTCGTCACGCTGGGTTTTGGCGCCATCGGATTCATGGATGATTATGACAAGGTCACCAAACGCAGCCACCAGGGCATTTCGGGGCGCACCCGGCTGCTGATCGAATTCTTCATTGCCGGGCTGGCCTGCACCTGGATCGCCAGCCGCACCGGGACGACGCTGTATCTGCCGTTTCTCAAGGATGCCGGGCTGCCGCTGGGGGTGTTCTACATCGCCTTTGCCGCCTTTATCGTCACTGGCTTTGGCAATGCGGTGAACCTCACCGACGGGCTCGATGGGCTGGCCACCATGCCGGTTGTCATCGCGGCGGCGGCCTTTGCGATCATCGCCTATCTGGTCGGCAATATCCGTTTTTCGGACTATCTTGGCGTCCATCATGTGCCGGGGTCGGGCGAGCTGGCGGTGTTTGCTGCCGCCTTGATCGGCGCGTGCCTGGGGTTCCTCTGGTATAACGCGCCGCCAGCGGCGGTGTTCATGGGTGATACCGGCTCGCTGGCGCTGGGTGGCGCGCTGGGCAGCATCGCGGTCATCACCAATCACGAACTGGTTCTGGTGGTCATCGGCGGGCTGTTCGTGCTCGAAACCGTCAGTGTCATCGTCCAGGTGATAAGCTTCAAGACGACCGGCAAGCGGGTGTTCCGCATGGCGCCGATCCACCATCATTTCGAACAATTGGGCTGGGCGGAATCGACCGTTGTCATCCGGTTCTGGATCATTTCGATCGTGCTGGCGCTCGCCGGCCTTGCGACGCTGAAGCTGCGGTGATCACCAGCCCTGCCTTTGCCGGGAAAACCTATGGCGTCTACGGGCTCGCTCGCAGCGGCCGCGCCACGGTGGCGGCGCTGGCGGCGTCGGGCGCGCACACACTCAACTGGGATGATGGCGAAGCGGCACGCGCGGCCTTTGATGGCGCGCTGACCAATTTGCACGAAACCGACCTGTCGGGGCTTGAGGCGCTGGTGGTATCGCCCGGCGTGCCGCATTC
>JBBQMB010000099.1:0-10589 GCA_038328515.1 Sphingomonadales bacterium | reverse complement strand
CGACACGCGGTGTTTTTGGCTAAGCGCGGCCATGCCGCAGTGTTTGCGGCGCTTATCCACGATCAAGGCCCCGCAATGTCCGATCTTATCACCCTTACGCTTCCCGATGGTTCGCAGCGCCAGGTTGCGCGCGGCACCACTGGCGCAGACGTGGCGGCCAGCATCGGGCCGGGGCTGGCCAAGGCGGCATTGGCGGCGCGCGTGGACGGCGTGATAGTCGACCTATCGCGGCCGTTGCCCGGTGATGTTGCGCTGTCGCTGGTGACTGCGCGCGACGAGCAGGACGCGCTGGAACTCGCGCGTCACGATTTCGCCCACGTGCTGGCCGAAGCGGTGCAGCATCTGTTCCCCGGCACCCAGATCACCTTTGGCCCGTCCACCGACGACGGCTTTTATTATGATTTCGCTCCCGCCCCCGGGCGCGGCCCCTTCACCGAAGACGATCTTCCGGCGATCGAGGCGGAAATGCGTGCCGTCATCGCCCGCAACGCGCCGTTGGTGCGGGAGGAATGGAGCCGCGACACGCTGATCGACTGGTTCAAGACGCACGGCGAGACGTTCAAAGCCGAATGGGCCGCCGAATTACCCGATGGCGAGCCGCTGACCATCTACAAGGCCGGCGACTGGCTGGATCTGTGCCGCGGGCCGCATCTGCCCTCGACCGGCAAGCTCGACCCGGCGGCGTTCAAACTGACGCGGGTTTCGGGCGCCTATTGGCGGGGGGACCAGGCCAATGCGATGCTCAGCCGCATCTATGGCACCGGCTGGTTGAACAAAAAGCAATTGGATGCGCATCTGCTGCGGCTTGAAGAAGCCGCCAAGCGCGACCACCGCAAGCTGGGCCGCGAGATGGACCTGTTCCACCTCCAGGAAGAAGCGCACGGCAGCGTTTTCTGGCACCCGCGCGGGTTCGTGATTTATCGCGCGCTCGAAGCCTATTTGCGGCGTCGGCTCGATGCGGCTGGCTATAAAGAGGTCAAGACCCCGCAGATCATGGATGCGCGGCAATGGGAACAATCGGGCCATTGGGGCAAATATCGCGAAAACATGTTCGTCATTCCCGATGAAGTCCCCAATGTCAGCGATGATGGCCCGGTGATTTCGGACAAGGCGCAGTGGATGGCGCTGAAACCGATGAACTGCCCGGCGCATATCCTGATCTTCAAACAGGGCATCAAATCCTATCGCGACCTGCCGCTGCGCATGGCCGAAATGGGCTGCTGCCACCGCAACGAACCGCATGGCGCGCTGCACGGCCTGATGCGGGTGCGGCAGTTCACCCAGGATGATGCCCATATTTTTTGCCGCGAAGACCAGATTGTCGGCGAAATCGCGCAATTCTGCGATTTGCTCGATACGGTTTACAAGGATCTCGGCGGCTTTTCCTATGCCATCAAGCTGGCGCTGCGCCCCGAACAGCGCTTTGGCAGCGATGCGATGTGGGATTGGTCCGAACAATCGATGCGCGATGCGGTGAAGGCGACCGGCCGCGACAATGCCGATTGGGGCTGGGAAGAATTGCCCGGCGAAGGGGCTTTTTATGCGCCCAAACTGGAGTTTCACCTGACCGACGCCATCGGGCGGACATGGCAGGTCGGCACCATCCAGACCGATACGGTGCTGCCCGAACGATTGGATGCCAGCTATGTTGGCGAAGATGGTGCCCGCCATCGGCCGGTGATGCTCCACCGGGCGATTCTGGGCAGCTATGAACGCTTTATCGGCATCTTGATCGAACATTTCGCCGGGCGCTTCCCGACATGGCTGGCGCCGGTGCAGGCGGTGGTGGCGACGATTGTGTCGGATGCCGATGCCTATGCCGGCGACGTGCTCGCGGCGCTGCAAAAGGCCGGGATTCGCACCGAAAGCGATTTGCGCAACGAAAAGATCAATCTGAAAGTGCGTGAGCATTCGCTGCAAAAGGCGTCTTACATGCTCGTCGTCGGCCGGCGGGAGGCCGAGGAAGGCACTGTCGCCGTGCGCAATCTGGCGGGCGGTGACCAGCGGGTCATGCCGCTGGCCGAGGCCGTCGCGCTGCTGGTGGCGGAGGCGACGCCGCCGGATTTGCGCTGAACGCGATCTGTCACCCCGGGCTTGACCCGCGCGAAAGAAAACTGGGCCCCGGGTCAAGCCCGGGGTGACACGGCCCCTTGACCGTCCTAAATGTTCCACTATTGTTCTCACTCGAAACGGAGTGAATAATGGCGCGCGTAGCCACTCGTTATGTCTGCCAGGCGTGCGGTGGGGTGAGCAGCCGCTGGCAGGGCCAGTGCGGCGATTGTTCGGCGTGGAACACCATCCAGGCCGAAGCAGCAGCGGCAGCGACGCCTTTTGCCGCCAAACATTCGCTCAACAGCGGTGGGCGCACCTTTGCCATGGCGTCGCTTGCCGATGAGGTCGAGCTACCGCAGCGGCTATCGACCGGCATTGGCGAGCTTGATCGCGCGCTGGGCGGGGCCATCGGTGGCCCGGTTGGCTCGGGCGGCGGGCTGGTGCCGGGCTCGGTCATCCTTATCGGCGGTGATCCGGGTATCGGCAAATCGACGCTGTTGCTGCAGGCGGCGGGGCGCATGGCGCGCGATGGCCATGCCGTCGCCTATGTTTCGGGCGAGGAAGCCGCCGATCAGGTGCGGCTGCGCGCTCGGCGGCTCGGGCTGGCGCGGGCCGATGTGCAACTGGCGAGCGAAACCAATGTCCGCGATATTTTGACAACGCTGGCGCAGGGGAAACCGCCAGCGCTGCTGATCATCGATTCGATTCAGACGATGCATTCTGACTCGCTGGAGGGCGCGCCGGGCACGGTTTCACAGGTGCGGGCCAGCGCGCAGGAGCTGATCCGCTATGCCAAAACCACCGGTACGGCGCTGGTGCTCGTCGGCCATGTCACCAAGGATGGCCAATTGGCGGGCCCGCGCGTGCTCGAACATATGGTCGATACGGTGTTGTATTTTGAAGGCGAACGCAGCCATCAATATCGCATTTTGCGCCCGGTGAAGAACCGCTTTGGCGGCACCGATGAAATCGGCGTGTTCGCGATGGGCGCCGAAGGGCTGGAAGAAGTCAGCAACCCTTCGTCGCTGTTCCTCACCGATCGCGATACCGCGGTTACCGGCGCCGTCGTGTTCCCGGCGATGGAGGGAACCCGGCCGGTATTGTGCGAAATCCAGGCGCTGGTGGTGCGGGTGCCATCGGGGGCGACCCCGCGGCGGGCGGTCGTCGGCTGGGATTCGGGGCGATTGTCGATGCTGCTGGCGGTGCTGGAGGCGCGCTGCGGGTTGGGGTTCGGTATGCACGAGGTTTATCTGAACGTTGCTGGCGGGCTGAAGGTGCAGGACCCGGCGGCAGATCTTGCGGTGGCAGCAGCGCTGATATCGGCGCTGACCGACCGGCCGATCCCGCACAATGCCGTCGCTTTTGGTGAAGTCGCGCTGTCGGGTGAGTTGCGCCCGGCCGGGCTTGCGACGCTGCGCTTGAAGGAAGCCGCCAAGCTGGGCTTTGCCTCGGCCTTTGCCCCCAAGGGCACGGCAAGCGGCGCCTTGCGCGTTGAAGCGCTGCCGACACTGGCCGCGCTCGTTGACCGGTTGGCAGGCACGCCGTAGAGGCCGGATATGGCCGAATTGACCGCTTTTGACGTTGTTGCCCTTTTGCTGGTGGCGCTTGCCGCGATCGCCGGGCTGGCGCGTGGCTTTGTGGGTGAGATCGTGTCGCTGATCGCCTGGGTCGCGGGCATCGCCGCCGTGCGGTTTTTTCATGGCCAGGCCAAAATCGTGGCGACGCAATGGACCGGGACCGAAGCGGGCGGTGCCATATTGGCCGTCGTCGTGCTGTTTCTGAGTGGTTTTCTGGCGGTGCGAATTGTTGGCGGCATGTTGAGCACGACCACCAAGGCGTCGGTGGTTGGTCCGGTGGATCGGCTGCTCGGGCTGGGCTTTGGCGCCGGCAAGGGCGTGCTGGCGGCGGCGTTGTTGTTCCTCCTCGCCAATCTGACCTTTGATACCATCGATCCGGGCCAACCGGCGCCGGTATGGCTGGCGCGGGCGCGCACCGCGCCAACGCTGGCCATGGTGTCAAAGGCGTTGGTTGATTTCGTCGAGCAACAGCGGCGGGTGCCGGCCGATAGTGCTGCTGTCGAGGCGGGCGAAACGGTCGATGGTTACGCGCCGGGGCAGCGCAGCGCGCTCGACAAGCTGCTCGATGCGCAGGAAAAGCGCGCACCATCGACGGCAATCTGATGACGATCCGACTTTATAACACGCTGACGCGCCGCAAGGACGTGCTGGCGCCGATCGATCCGGCGCGGGTGACGATGTATGTCTGCGGCCCGACGGTCTATAGCCGTGCCCATATCGGCAATGCCCGTCCGGCGGTGGTGTTCGATGTGCTGCGCCGGCTGCTGCGGCATGAATATGGCCATGACCACGTGCTCTATGCCCGCAACATCACCGATATCGATGATCGCATTATTGCCGAAAGCGCCGCGACCGGCGTGCCGATCGCCGACATCACCCGGCGCACCGAGGAATGGTATCTGGCCGATATGGGCGCGCTGGGTGTCGAACCCCCCGATATCGCGCCGCATGCGACGACAAGCGTGCCGGCGATGGTGGCGATGATGGAGGTGCTCATTGCCAAGGGTCATGCCTATGAAGCGCAAGGCCATGTGCTGTTCGATGTGCCGAGTTTTGCCGGCTATGGCGCACTGTCACGGCGGCCGCTCGATGAAATGATTGCCGGCGCGCGGGTCGAGGTGGCGCCCTACAAGAAATCCCCGGCCGATTTCGTGCTGTGGAAACCATCCACCGATGCGCAGCCGGGCTGGGATTCACCCTGGGGCCGCGGGCGTCCCGGCTGGCATATCGAATGCTCGGCGATGATCGCCGAATCGTTCGGCACCACCATCGACATTCATGGCGGCGGACAGGATCTGATCTTTCCCCATCACGAGAATGAACTGGCGCAATCGGCGTGCGCCCATGACGGCGCGCCGCTGGCGAACATCTGGATGCATAACGGCTTTCTCAACATGGGCGGCGACGCCAAGATGTCGAAATCGCTGGGCAATGTGATGGGGGTCGATGAACTGCTGGCGCAGGGCTGGAGCGGCGAAGTGCTGCGGCTGGCGCTACTCAGCGCGCACTATCGCCAGCCGCTCGAGTGGACGAGCGAATTGCTGGAACAGAGCAGCGCACGCATCAAGCGCTGGTGGCAGATGCTCAAATCAGATGACGCCGCAGGTGAAGTTGACGATAGGGTAGTCGCTGCGCTTTCCGACGATCTTAACACGCCGAAAGTTGTCGCTGCTTTATCGGCGTTGGCAAAGGTCGGCAATATTTCAGGATTGCGAGGCTCGCTTGCACTTTTGGGTTTGCTACCTCAGATTCGTGGAGCGCTGTCGCTGCGCGACGAAGATGACACGGTTCTGGCGACAGGCGAGGGTCGGCCGTCTGATGCCATTGTGGAGGTAGCGCTCGCGTCGCGGCAAGCGGCCAGAGCAGAAAAGAACTTCGCCGAATCCGACCGTATCCGCGATGAACTCGCCGCCGCCGGCATCATCCTCGCAGACGGGCCCGCCGGCACGACGTGGCAACGGGGCTGATACCGGGCATGAGATTGATCGGCTAAGCCCCCCTCGCCAGCGCCGCCACGAGGCCCTATATCGCTGCCTATGTCCGATGCGCTTTACAATACCCAGATCCTGCGGCTCGCGGCGTCGACAGCAGCGGCGACGCGTTTGGCGGCACCGCAGGGCAGTGCACTGAAAGTGTCGCCGGTCTGCGGCAGCAAGATTACCGCCGATGTCGATCTCGATGCCGATGGCCGCATCAGCCGTTTCGGGCAGGAAGTGCGCGCCTGTGCGCTGGGTCAGGCGGCGGCAGCGCTGGTCGCGGCGCATGTTGTGGGTAGCGATTCACCGGCGCTCGTAACCGCCCGCGCCGAACTTGCCGATTGGCTGGCGGCCCGGCGTGAAGTTGCACCAGCGTGGCCGGGCATGACGATTTTTGCGCCGGCGCGGCCGCATCGGGCGCGCCATCCGTCGATCCTGCTGGCCTTTGATGCGGCCATTGCAGCGATTGCCGCGGCGCGCGCTACTGCTGGCGCGGCCTGATCTTGGCGGCCGCGCACACTCCGGCTTTTCTGCCCGAAGCCGTGGTCTTTCTGGGCGCATCGGTGGTGCTGGTGCCGTTATTCATCCGCGCCAAGCTGGGGGCGGTGCTGGGCTATCTGGCCGCCGGCATCCTGATTGGGCCGTCGGTGCTGGGGTTGATCAGCGAACCCGAATCGGTGCTGCAATTCGCTGAATTTGGTATCGTGCTGCTGCTGTTCGTCATCGGGCTGGAACTGCAACCTTCACGATTATGGGCGCTGCGCCGTGATATTTTCGGGCTGGGCGCGGCGCAGGTCATTTTATGCGGACTGGCGCTGACGGGGCTGATCCTGGTGGCGACCAACTTGACCTGGCAGGCAGCGCTGGTTGTCGGCCTGCCGCTCGGCCTGTCATCGACCGCGCTGGTGATGCAGTTGCTCAACGAACGCAATATCGCCGGCACGGCGTTTGGGGAGCGCAGCTTTGCCATGCTGTTGTTCCAGGATCTGGCGATCGTGCCGCTGCTGACCATCGTTGCCGCGCTGTCGCGGGTGCCCGATCCGGATGCGCTGCCGGGCTGGCAGATGGCGGCGATGACGGTGGCGGCGCTGGCGTTTCTGGTGTTGTTCGGGCGTTACGTGCTGCCGTGGGTGTTCCGCATCATCGGTCGGCTGGGCGCGCGCGAGGCGTTTGTAGCGGCAGCGTTGCTGTCTGTGCTGGGGAGTGCGCTGCTGATGGCGTCGCTGGGCTTGTCGATGGCGCTCGGGGCGTTCGTCGCCGGCGTGATGCTCGCCGAATCGCCATATCGGCATGCGCTCGAGGCCGATATCGAACCGTTTCGCGGGCTGTTGCTCGGGCTGTTCTTCATGGCCATCGGTATGACGCTCGATCTGGCGGTGGTGGCTGACCATCTCGGGCTGATCCTTGGGCTGGTGGTCGGGGTCATGGCGGTCAAGACGGCGGTCGTTACCGGGCTGGCGCGCGGCTTTGGCACCGGGCCGACGCGCAGCTTCCAGATGGGGCTTTTGCTCGCGCAGGGCGGCGAATTCGGTTTCGTGCTGTTTGCCGAAGGCGCGCGCGGCATGTTGATAACCGCCGAGGCCGCGCAGATATTCGGGGCCGTAGTGACGATTTCCATGGCGGTGACGCCGCTGATCTTTCTGGCGGCTTCGCGGCTGAAGCCTGCTGGCGCTGCGGCGACGGCGGACCGGGATGGCCCCGAAACCGGTGCCCATATTGCCGGTGCCGGCGGCCGCGCGATCATTGTTGGTGGCGGCCGTTTTGGCCAGGTGGTGGCACAGATGCTGGCGGCGCGCGGCGTTAGCGTGACCTCGATCGATCTGGATGCCGATATCATCGACGTGTCGAAGCGCTTTGGCATCAAGGTCTATTTCGGTGACGGACGGCGCATTGACATTTTGCGCGCCGCCGGTGTCGAACATGTCGGGCTGCTGGTTTTCGCCATCGACAGCGCTTGGGATCCGGTCGCGACATTGGCGCCGATTCGCACTGAATGGCCCGATCTGCCGGTGCTGGCGCGGGCCTTTGATCGCACACACCTGCTGGCGCTGCGCCGTGCCGGGGTTGAAACCGTGGTGCGCGAGACCTTTGAATCAGGGGTGATGATGGGGCGTGAAGCATTGGCAGTCATGGGCACGCCGCCGGCGATTATCGATGCGATCGACACCGAATTCCGGCGGCGTGATGGGGAACGGCTCGATCTGCAATTGTGCAGTGATGTGGCGACGACTGGTGCCGACAAGGTGATTCGCGGGCCGATCAGTTTTGACCCCGGTGCGTTGGGTGAAATTCCGTTTGGTGATGACTTCGGCGATGATGGCGTATTGGCCACCGACAAACTGATGGGGTGACGGCAGCGCCAGTCAGCCCTACACCGGGCGCGTTGCCGTTCCGGTATCAAGGAGCCTGAAAATGACCCAATCGCGTGAAATCCGCTTGAAATCCCGCCCCGACGGCACGCCGACCGCGGCCAATTTCGAAATGGCCAGTGTCGATGTCGGGCAGCCGGGCGCCGGCGAAGTGCTGGTGCGCAACACCTGGATGTCGGTCGACCCCTATATGCGCGGCCGCATGACCGACCGGGCGAGCTATGTGCCGCCGTTCCAGATCGGTGCGGCGTTGCAGGGCGGCGCGCTGGGTGAAGTTGTGGCGTCGGGCGCCGAAGGCTTTGCGCCCGGCGATCTGGTTTCGAGCATGTATGGCTGGCGTGAGGCTTTCGTCGCACCGGCAGCAGCGTTGGAAAAACTGCCGCGCCAGACCGGGATACCCGACCAGGCGTTTCTGGGCGTGCTCGGCATGCCGGGGCTGACCGGTTATGCGGGCCTGCGCGAAATCGGCCAACCCAAGGCTGGCGAGACAGTGTTTGTTTCGGGCGGCGCGGGCGCGGTCGGCTCAGTCGTGGCGCAGGTCGCCAAGGCGATGGGCTGCATCGTCGTTGCAACCGCCGGCAGCGACGCCAAATGCGATTGGCTGCGCAGCCGCGGTGTTGACCATGCGATCAATTACCGGACCTGCGGCAGCCTGCTCGAAGCCGTGCGCACCGCCGTGCCCAAGGGCATCGATGTGTATTTTGACAATGTCGGCGGCGAACATCTCGAAGTCGCCATCGAAGTGGCACGGCCGTTCGCACGCTTTGCCGAATGCGGCATGATCGCCAATTACAACGACACGCAAGCGTCGCCCGGCCCGCGCAACATCATCCAGGTCGTCGGCAAATCGCTGCGCATCCGCGGCTTCATCGTCAGCGAATTCGCCGCGCTGCGCCCGCAATTCCTTGCTGACATGATGGGCTGGATCGGCGAAGGCAAGCTGGCGTGGGAAGAAACCGTTTTCGAAGGCGTCGAAAAGGCGCCCGATGCGTTCATCGGGCTGTTTTCGGGGGCGAATACGGGCAAGATGCTGGTCAAGCTTTAGGGCTTGGCACGCGCTTCAGGCGGGCAGGGCCTTGGGCACTGCACCCGTTTTGTTGCGTTCGGCTCAAGGTTGGCAGGCTTACCATTAAATGGCCGATCTTGGTTGGTAAGCGGACTCGATGTAGCGTCCAGCGGCCTATCCGCTTTGCGCCCTATATCGGACATAAAGATGCTTTGGCGCCCAACCGGAAAGCGGTCCTTGCCCGGCATGATTCGGGTTGGCCGCAAGCCGACTGCCGAAATTTACCCGCTTGGCTGGATATTTTTTGATTCCCGTTGCTCGGGCGACTTCAAGTCTTGCCTGATGGATATCTGGCGCTTGAGCCCGAAATTTGGCTGGTTGGCGTAGCAAACCGACTGTTTGCGTGACTTTGCTTTCAAGACTAGCCAATCCGGCCAACAATCTGGGGTGAGCGCACCAAAGGGGCGAGCAATGATCAACCTTTCCTATGCATTCACCATCCTGCTCATCACGTTGGGACCCGTAAAGGTCATCCCGGTGTTCTACCTGCTCAGCCATGATGCCGAGCCGGCCTATCGGCGCGGCCTCGCCGTCAGAGGGTTCATAGTGTCTAGCGCACTCGTCGCGTTCATTTTGCTTGCCGCCAGCGCCACGCGCGAGAGCTGGGGTGTCTCGGTCGACGCCCTCATCATCGCCGGCGGGATAATCCTGTTCGTGACCGCGCTCCGGACGATCTTGAACTTCGACATTATCGACGTCGCGCCGGCCGAAACAGCTGAAATGCCGGTCGCCCGCCCGCCGCTGACCTGGCAAGGCAAGCCGGTGGCAATGCCGCTTGTTGTGCCAACAATCGTCACACCCGGCGCGATCGTCGCCTTGCTGTTCTATCTTGGCCGCAGCGCTGAGAATGCAGATTTTCGGGTGGCCTTCCTGCTGATTGTCGCTGGCATTCTGCTAGCCAATCTGGTTGCAATGCTGGCTGCACGACCGATAATGCGCGTCGTTGGCCTGCCCATGCTGCAGATCCTGGGATGGGTGTTTGCGTCATTGCAGGCAGGTCTGGCGGTCCAGGTAATCGTTACCGCGCTGCGAAACATGGCCATCATCCCCTGAACGGCTACGCCCCCATGTGGCATTGCAATACTGCTACGGCTGCCACCCGGGGCCGGGGCTGGCGGCTGGCGGGGGGCGACCGCTCTCGTTGTGGCCGCCATGTTCAACATGGTTCCGCCTCGCGAACATAGGTCGCCAGCTCATCCGGCTTTTCGATCCGAATGTGATTGTAGCTGAGCGTTACCAGCCCGCGCGCCTGAAGGTCACTCAAGATGCGGTTGGCATAATTGCGCGAAAGGCAGGCCATTTCGGCAAGGTCGGCCTGGTTGATCCGAAAGCCCTGCGGATAGGCCGAGACAACGCCGTCGAGAACCGATGTCACCCGTAAAAGCGTAGCAGCGAGGCGGCGCGGCGCGTCGCTGATCAGCAGCTCGCGCACCGCTGTAGCGCTTATTCGGCTTCCGAACTCGGTCATCTGCGCAATCATTTCGGCAAATCCGGCGTCGGCAGCCATCAGCGGCTTGAGCTCCTGCAGTGGAACAAGGATAAGCTCGGT
>JBBQMB010000098.1:0-10595 GCA_038328515.1 Sphingomonadales bacterium | reverse complement strand
GGCAGGCCGCGGATGAAGGTCGGGATGCCAAAGGCGCCGCCGGTGTTGCCGGCATCGAGCACATAATCCTTGCCGCCAAGGTTGGTCGCATAGCCGAGCAATTGCCATTTGCCGTTCGGATCCTGCACGCCGGCCCGCAGGTTTATGAGGGTCACCGGGCCTTGCGACGTGACGGGGTTGTTGGGCAGTTCAAAGAACACCCCCGAGCGATAGGTGACGGTCGGCGTCATGAACAGTTCGAACGCAGCACCGAGGGGCAGGGTCAGCGTGCCCCCGGCAGCGGCCTGCCATTCCGATTGCAGGCGGAAACGGTCACCCGAAAAAGTCGGAAACCGATCATTTTTGTCGACCTTGGCGCTGATATAGGCGCCATTGGCAAACAGGTTGAGGTTGTCACTCACCCGCGCGCTGGCTTCGGCTTCAACGCCATAATTGCTGGCGCTGCCGGCGCTTTCGGTGCGGTTCGGCGCGCCCGGAGTCACGATCGTCACCTGGAAGTTGTTATATTTGAGATAATAGGCGCCAAGGCTGAAATTGACCGCACCAACAGCGCCCTTGATGCCGGCTTCGTAATTGGTGATTTTTTCGGCCGCGACATCGGTGCGCAGCGGGGCTGCGATGCCGCCGATGCGGGTCGCGCCCAATTGCACGACCGGTGAGCGGCGGCCCTTCGACCAGGTCAGATAAAGGTTGATGGCATCCGACGCGCGGAACAGGATGTTGGCGCGCGGCAGGAAGGCCGAATTGTTGCCACTGGCTGTGAAAGTCTGGCCATTGGTATCGACCTGCGGCAGCAACGGCGCGCCGCTGATCACCGAATTGGGGGCGCGGGTGAAGAAATTGCTTGTGCGGCGTTCCCACAGCACGCGGCCGCCCGCCGTTATTTCAAGCTGTGGCAGCGGAATCCAGGTGGCATCGGCGAACAGCGAAACGTTGCGCAGATCGGCACCGTTTTTGAATTCGGACGAATAGGGCAGCACGGTCGCGGCACCGCGCGTCAGCAGTGCGGTTGCCTGTGCCGCTGTTACCACCCCGGCGCTGTTGATGCAGGCAAGGCCGGCGACCAGCCGCGCAGCGCATTGCAGGTAGATGCCTTCTTCGGTCGAAAACGGCACGCGCTGCGAGCCATCTTCGCGGAAGAAATTGATGCCGCCAAAGGCGCGGAAGTTGGTCGAATCATAATTGACCCGGGCTTCGGCGCTGAACTGCTTGCCGCGCGCGTCTTCGGCAAATTCCAGATACCAGGCCTGGGTGCCATCGGCATCGAACACTTCGTTCGAATCGAACTGGCGATAGCCGGTGACGAAGGTGAAGCTGAGCGGGCCATCGGGGGTGTAGCTGGCGGTGGCGTTGACGTCATAGACGTTGCGCGTCAGCCCGGGCTGGTCACCGCCGAGCACGGCGGCGCTGAATGGGCTGCCGGCAGCCTCGGCAAAGCTGTAGGGGGAGGTGGTGCCACCGGTTGGCGCAAAGGTGCCCGATTTGAAGGCAGTCCCCGGCGCGCGCTGGCCATCATAGGTGCCGACCAGATCGAGCGTGAACTGATCCGATGGCGTGATGCGCAGCGAAAGGCGACCGCCATATTGGCCCTGGCCGTTCAAATCATCGATGCGCGGGCCATTGGGCGTCTGTGACCCCGGCCTTCCGGCGATATTTTCGACAACGCCGTTGCGCAGCTTGACCGCAAAGGCCAGCCGCGCGGCGATGATATCGTTGCCCCAGTTGAGGAAACCATCGAGCTTGCGCTGATTATAATTGCCATAGGCGCCGCGCAGTTCGGCCGACACGCCGGGTTTGGGGCGAGCGGTGATGATGCTGACCGCGCCAACGGCGGCGGCGGTACCGAACAGCGTCGCCTGCGGCCCCTTGACGACTTCGATGCGTTCGAGATCGTAAAGATCGAAATAGGAACCGCGCGACCGGCTGACATCCACGCCGTTGAGATAGACGGTGACTGCCGGCGCGCCTTGCGACGAGCCCGAATCCGAGGTGACGCCGCGAATGACAAAGCCGGGATTGTTGGGGCTTTGCTCCTGGACATTGAGGCCGGGAACAAAGGCCGAAAGCTGATCGAACTGGGTGATGCCGAGTTCACGCAGCGATTTGCCCGAATAGGCGGTCAGCGTGATCGGCACATCGCTGATTTTCTGTTCGGATTTCTGGGCCGTGACGATGATTTCGGCCAGATCATTGCCGGTGTCGGCAGCAACGACTTCGGCTGCCGCAAGCGGTGCAGCGGTGATTACGAAAAAAGCAGTGGAGGCGAGGCAGAAGGCGCGCATGATGATTCCCCGGTTTGGCAGTTTGTGTTGCAGTGCGTCAGCGCCCGATGCCCCGATGATGTGACGAGGGCGTTACAAAAATGGGACAATTTCAAGTTGTTGGCGGCGCGCCATGTCGCAGAGGCGTGGTGGCGTGACTTGGCGGTCGGGGCTTGGTAGGAAGCGGCTATGGATACCAACCCGCCTCCCGAAATCTTTGTCACCGATGCGGCGCGGGTGTTTTGCGATGGTGACGAGCATATCGGCGATGGCCATCCGCGGGTCTGGTTGCAGATCGGCAGCGATGGTTTTGCCGATTGCGGCTATTGCGACCGCCGTTTCATTCTGGCCGGCGGCACGGCTGACAAGCGGTGAAGGCCGGTTTCGCCTCTGCGATCGCGCTTGCTGCCCTGCTGCCGGCCGCCGCCGGCCATGCTGCGCCGCCGCCACCGCCGGTCACACTGGCCGTCGCGCCGGGAACACAGCCGCATATGCCGGTGCGGATCAAGGACGTCGATCTGAACATCCGGCTGGCGCTCAGCTTTGATCAGGCGCTGATTCTCAATTCTGCCCCGGCCGAGCGTGCCGGGCTGAAGGCGTTTCCGCTGATTGGCAAGCGGACCTTCAAGAATTCGCTGATTCCGGGCGGTGAGGCCACTTTCCGCTTCAACCTGTTCAACATCACGCCGCGCGGGTTGCAAAAAGGCAAGGTGCCGGTTGTCTGGGTCAGCAAGACCATCGCGCCCGAAGCCGATGGCGTGCTGGGTGTGTCGGCGTTGAAATCCGATCTTGTTACCCTGACGTTTGGACCGCAGGCGGCGGGCGCAAAGCTGCATACCATCCCGCGCAAGGGCCAGGATGAAGTGGCGATGGAGGCGCGGATCGGCGGCGAAAAAATCCGCGTGTCGCTCGAACTCAAGTCCCCTGATACGGTGATGAACGCCCGCGCGGCGGCAGCGCTGGCCAGCGCCGGGCTGGTCAGGCGCAATGGCGGGCTTGGTTTCTGGGTGCCGTTCCCCGGCGTTGCCTTGCCGTTCGAACGGATGACCGCCAGCGCCGGGGCAACCCTGCTAGGGCTACCGCTGGCCAGCAGCGCGGTGCGCATCACCGAAACCCAGGCCAAGGTGCTCGATGCGCGCGCCAAAGCCGGCACCAGCACCGCCGACGATGATGAAGATGCCATCACCGTCACCGCCAGCCGCAAGAAAGGCCGCGACCCGTGGATATTGATCGGCCGCGACATGCTCGCGGGCTGTTCCAAAATCGAATTCGATAGGCCGGCAAAGGTGTGGCGGCTGACCTGCGCGACTTGATTTTTGGTGGTTACCAGTAATCGGCCATGATCGCTGCTGCCCAAGCGGGTTCGCGCCGCGCGCCGCGCGGGGCAAAGCCCTGCATCACCGGCTTGATATCGAGCACCGGGGTGCCAGCGATGGCATCGAGCCCTTCGACCTCCAGCCGGTTGCCGTTTACAGCGATTACCCGGCAAACCGACACCCCGATGCGGTTGGGCCGGTTGCGGCCGCGTTGTGCCAATATGCCGACCATCGGCCAATCGGGGTTGCCGCGCGGCCGCCGCGCGCCGGTGGTGATTTCGCTCACCGGCAGTTGATCGAAGACAAAGATGACTTCGCAATGCGAAAAATCGTCCAACCCTGCCAGCGCGGTATCGGGCAGGCCGGTCAGCACGATAGTGGCGCGGCTGGCTCCCCAATTGTCATCTTCGGCCGGGCCGCGGCCTCCCTCGACGCGACCGATTGCCGTCATGATGAATTCTGCGGTCATTGCTGGTTCCTTTGCCGCCAGTGAGCCCTTATATCGCCAATATGAGCATTCTTGATCCCGCGACGATATTCTATGCCGATACCGGGCTTGACCCCGGCCGCACCGAGCGCCTGGTTGCCGACGCGCTGAACGGTTGTGACGATGGCGAGCTTTTTCTGCAATATGCCGTGTCGGAAAGTTTCGCCTTTGATGATGGCCGGCTGAAGGCCGCGACCTTTGATACGCAAAAGGGCTTTGGCCTGCGCGGTGTGGCGGGCGAAATGACGGCGTTTGCCCATGCCAATGAACTGTCCGATGCAGCGATTGCCCGCGCCGCCGATACTATCAGGGTCGTCCGCGATGGCCATGGCGGCACCATGGCACTGGCACCGCCGCGCACCAACGCCCGGCGTTACACCGATGCCAACCCTTTGGATGGCATCAGCTTTGCCGACAAGGTGGCATTGATGCAGACGATCGATGCGGCGGCGCGGGCGCGTGACCCGCGGGTCGTGCAGGTCAGCGCCAGCCTGCTGGGCAGTTGGAGTGTGGTCGAGATCATCCGCGCCGATGGTCACCGGGTGCGCGACGTGCGGCCGCTGGTGCGGTTGAACGTGCAGATTGTCGCGGAAAAGAACGGGCGCCGCGAGACGGGGGTCCATGGCCTTGGCGGGCGTTATTTATATGATGGCCTGATCACGGCGGAAAACTGGAACGGCGCCATCGATATTGCGCTGGCCAATGCGCTGACCAATCTTGACGCCGTGGCAGCGCCGGCGGGCGAAATGACGGTTGTGCTCGGGCCGGGCTGGCCGGGGATTTTGCTCCACGAAGCCATCGGCCATGGCCTTGAGGGTGATTTCAACCGAAAGGGCACCAGCGCCTTTTCGGGCCGCATCGGCGAACGCGTTGCCGCCAAGGGCGTGACTGTTGTCGATGATGGCAGCATCGACAATCGCCGCGGGTCGTTGACCGTCGATGACGAAGGCACCCCGACCGAACGCACCGTGTTGATCGAAGACGGCATCTTGAAAGGCTATATGCAGGACAGGCTCAACGCCCGGTTGATGGGCGTGGCGGCAACCGGCAATGGCCGGCGCGAAAGCTTTGCCCATGCGCCGATGCCGCGCATGACCAACACCTTCATGGAAAATGGCAGCGAAGACCCGGGCGAGATTTTGCGCGGTGTGAAATCGGGGATTTACGCCAAAAGCTTTGGCGGTGGCCAGGTTGATATCACCAGCGGCAAATTCGTGTTCAGCTGCACCGAGGCGTACATCATCGAAAACGGCAAGCTCGCAGCCCCGATCAAGGGTGCCACGCTTATTGGCAATGGCCCCGATGTGTTGACCCGAGTGAAGGCCATCGGCAATGATTTCGCGCTCGATGAAGGGGTCGGCGTCTGCGGCAAGGGCGGCCAGAGCGTGCCGGCCGGGGTCGGCCAGCCGACGCTGTTGATCGATGGGCTGACGGTGGGCGGTACGGCGGCATAGGTGCGCCCCTGCCGCTGGCGGGAGGGGCTAAGCAGGGGGCGAGCGGCATGGAATTTTGTGATCACATCACCGAAAAACAGGCCGGCTTCATTGCGCGCCAACCGGTATTCTTTGTCGCCACTGCCGCCGCCGACGCGCGGATCAACCTTTCGCCCAAGGGCATGGACTGTTTTCGCGTCCTCGGTTCCAACCGCGTCGCCTGGCTTGATTATGGCGGGTCGGGGAACGAGACCAACGCGCATCTGCTCGCCGATGGCCGTATCACCGTGATGTTCTGCGCCTTTGACCGGCCGGCGTTGATTTATCGGCTGTACGGGACGGCGGTGCCGGTGCTGCCGCAGGATGCCGCCTGGCCGGCGCTGGCGACACATTTCAGCATCGAGCGCGGCGTACGGCAGATTTTCGACATGGCGGTCGGATCGACGCAGGAGTCCTGTGGCTGGGCGGTCCCTGAAATGACGCTGCAGGCCGAGCGCCAGACCCTGCGCAAATTCCATGCGCAGGAAGAACCGACCGAACGGCTGGCGAAATATCAGGTTCGCAACCGCAGCATCGATGGCCTGCCGGTGCGGCCGCCAAGCGTGTTGCCCTACAATTGACCGACATGCGCCCGGCGATCGCAGCAGATCTGGTCGTGGTGGCGCATTTTGCTTTCATTCTGTTTGCCGTGTTCGGGGCAATTGCGGTTCTGCGCTGGCCGCGCCTCGCCTGGCTGCACCTGCCGGCATTGGCCTGGGCGGGTGGGATCATGATCACCGGCGGCATCTGCCCGTTGACGCCGATTGAAAACCGGCTGCGCGCCGCCGGAGATGGCCCCGGACAGAGCGATGGCTATGCCGGCGGTTTCATCGACCATTATATCATGCCGATCATCTATCCCGCCGGGCTGACCCACGCGGCGCAAATCGCCGGAGCGGCGGTGCTTTTTGGCTGCAACGCCGTGATTTATGCGCAGGTGTGGCGCCAGCGCCTGCGCCAGCCCCAGCGCCAGCAACGGAGGCAACGCTGATGCCACTTGTTATCTTGCAGACATTGTTCGACCCGGTTGAGGCCGAGATCATGCGAATGCGGCTTGATGCGGGCGGTATCGAAGCCGTGCTGTTCGATAATGGTATTGCATCGTTGATCGGCAGCGGCCTGTCGGGCGTGCGGCTGATGGTGCTTGACGAGGATGAAGCCGCGGCGCGGGCACTGCTCGCCGAGCAGGCTTGACGGCCCCGGGCAGCGCCTTCGCACCTGCACAAAAACGCGCCACGGCGGCCAACGTGCCGCTGAATCGGGCAGAGCGACCGGTGTAAACAGCCGCTAACCAACCTGTCACACAAGGACAGGTGCAGTTGGCACGATCCATGCATAACACTTTCCAACGCGAATGTTCGCGTCAGGGAGGGGCCATGAAACTTGTCATTGCAGTCATCAAGCCATTCAAGCTTGACGATGTGCGCGAGGCGCTTTCTGCCGCCGGCGTGCAGGGGATGACCGTCAGCGAAGTCAAGGGCTTCGGGCGTCAAAAGGGCCAAACCGAAATTTATCGCGGCGCCGAATATACCACACACATGGTGCCCAAGATCAAGATCGAAGTCGTTGTTGAAGATGGCCAGGCGGCGCAGGTGGTGGAAACCATTCAGCAGGCGGCGCACACGGGATCGATCGGCGACGGCAAGATTTTTGTTGCCGATATTGGTCAGGCGGTGCGCATCCGCACCGGCGAAACCAACGAAACCGCACTCTGACATGACCGGAGGGGGACATATGAATTTCGATCTGAAAACGCTGGCCAAAGGGGCCGCATGGCTGGCGCTGTTTGCCGCTGCCCCGGCCTTTGCTCAGGAGGCGGCAGCGGTCGCTTCCGCGGCGGTGGATGCAGCGCCGGTCGTTGCCGACGCGGTTGCCGCCGCAGCGCCGGTTGTTGCCGAAGCAGCGGCACCAACGCCCGACAAGGGTGACACAGCGTTCATGATGATCGCCACCGTGCTGGTGCTGATGATGATCCTGCCCGGGCTGCAACTATTCTACGGCGGTCTGACGCGGTCGAAGAACATGCTGTCGACCATGACGCAGATCGGCGCTGCCACCTGTTTCGCGATGCTTATCTGGGTCGTCTATGGCTACACCATGGCGTTCGGCCCCGATGCTTCGGACGCGATGAAGCCGTTCATCTCCAATTTCGACAAGATGTTTCTCGCCGGTGTGACACCCGATTCGACGGCCGCGACCTTTACCAAGGACGTTGTGATCCCTGAATATGTGTTCATCGCCTTTCAGATGACCTTTGCCGCGATCACCGTGTCGCTGGTGCTCGGTTCGGTCGTCGAGCGTATCAAGTTTTCGGCAGTCATGGTGTTCACCCTGGTGTGGCTCACCATTGTCTATTTCCCGATTGCGCACATGGTGTGGGCGGCAGGCGGGCTGTTCTTTGAAATGGGCGCGCTGGATTTTGCCGGCGGGACTGTTGTCCATATCAATGCCGGTGTTTCGGCACTGGTTGCGGCAATCATTCTGGGCAAGCGTATCGGTTTCCCCAAGGAAGCCATGGCGCCGCACTCGCTGACGCTCACGATGGTCGGCACCGGGTTGCTTTGGGTCGGCTGGTTCGGCTTCAACGCCGGCTCGGCGCTGGAAGCCAATGGCTCGGCGGCACTGGCGATGATCAACACCTTCGTCGCAACTGCCTCGGCGGCGCTGTTCTGGATGCTCGCCGAACGCCTTGCCGGACACAAGCCGTCGTCGCTCGGCCTCGCCTCGGGCATCATCGCCGGGCTGGTTGCCGTCACGCCGGCCGCCGGTAACAGCGGGCCCTTTGGCGCCATCGTGCTCGGCGCCGTGGCGGCGATGGTTTGCTACGCAGCCGTTGCCTATCTCAAGCCGAAACTTGGCTATGATGACTCGCTCGATGCCTTTGGTATCCACGGCATCGGCGGCATGGTTGGCGCCATCGGTACGGGCGTCGTCTATTCGCCGGCTCTGGGCGGCCCTGGCCCTGCCGATTATGACATGGGCGCCAAGCTGCTGGTCCAGTTCCAGGCCGTTGGCACCACGATTGTCTGGGCTGCCGTGGGCACCGTCATCGCCATTTATATCGCCAAGGCCCTGACCGGGCTGCGCGTCACCCCCGAAGTCGAGCGCGAAGGCCTTGACCTGGGTGAGCATGGCGAACGTGCCTACAATAATTGAGGCATGACACAGGATTGATGACTGGTCGGCGATAAGGCCAGCATCTCAACAGGTTCCTCCCCAAGGAAACCAACTGGCCCGGCAGAGCAATCTGCCGGGCCTTTTTTTATGCGTAATCAACCAAAGTCATTGAAAAACATGCCAGGCCGCGTGCCGCCTGAGCCATGGTCATGCTGCGATCCCTGTGCAGATTCAGCGCCGCGAGCTCGGGCTTGCGGCCCAACGTGCGTCGGCGCGTTCAAACCCTCCGGTTCCAAAAAACACCTTAACTCGGTGTCCACGAAACCGGCAGCAGCTCATATGAAACCCCATTTTTCGGGGCAAATCCGTTACGCCTAAATGCCGAAATAATGGTAGACACGATGAAAGAAAACGAAAGTGGAGCCCTGAACGCATGAAAACCAACGCGAATGCCCGTCTCAGTCTGCGAACTGCCCGTCCGTCCGATGCGGAGCATATCCTCGCTCTTGCCGATCGCTCCTATACCGATATCGGCGGCTATACGCTGGGTATCATCCAGGGTCAGCTTTCAACGTTTCTGGAAGGCAAGATCGTCGCGGAATATGACGGCTTGATCGTTGGTTATTGCGCGACGTTCATGATTGACGAGACGACGGCGTTTGCGCCCCATACATGGAGCGAGATTACCGGCGGCGGCTATGGCTCGCGTCACGATCCGCTCGGCACCTGGCTCTATGGTATGGACATTTGTGTCGATCCCAAATTCCGGCGGCTGCGCATCGGGCAGCGCCTGTATGATGCCCGCCGCCGGCTATGCGAGCAGTTGGAATTGAAGGGTATCGTGTTCGGCGGGCGGCTGCCGGGCTATGCGAAACGCCGCAAGGAATTTGCCACGCCGGGGGAATATCTCGACGCTGTCCAGTCGCGCCGGGTGCGGGATCAGGTTGCCTCGTTCCAGTTGCGGCTGGGTTTTGAGCCAATGGGCATTCTTGAAAACTACCTCGGGTCCGACAAGCAATCGATGGGCTATGCCGCCAAAATGGTATGGCGAAACCCTTATGCGCACGAAGAAACGCTGAAAAAACGGCTGGTGAAGGCTGACCATGAAGGCGTGCGTATTGCCACCGTGCAGCTGCAGATGCGGGCGATCAAATCATTCGACGAGTTCATGTCGAATATCGAATATTTCGTCGATATCACCGCTGACTATCGTTCGGATTTCGTGGTTTTTCCCGAACTTTTCACCCTGCAACTGCTGTCCATGATGGAGCGCAAGCTCAACCCGGTTGAATCGATCGAGGCGCTGACCGAGTTCACGCCGCGGCTGATCGAAGCCTTTCAGAAGCTGGCGATCAGCTATAATATCAATATCATCGGCGGGTCGCACCCGACGCGGATGCCTGATGGCGATATCCACAATGTCGCCTATGTGTTTTTGCGTGACGGCGCGGTGCATGCGCAGGAAAAAATCCACCCCACCCCCAATGAACGCTATTGGTGGAATATCCAGGGCGGCGATTCGGTTGAAACCATCCAGACCGATTGCGGGCCGATCGGCGTGATGATCTGCTATGACAGCGAATTCCCCGAAATCGCCCGCCGGCTGGTCGATCAGGGCGCCAAGATCCTGTTCGTGCCGTTCTGCACCGACAGTCGCCAGGGCTATTTGCGCGTGCGCTATTGCAGCCAGGCGCGGGCCATCGAAAACCAGTGCTATGTCGTGATGTCGGGCAATGTCGGCAATCTGCCCGGGGTCGAAAACATGGACATCCAATACGCCCAGTCGTGTATCCTGACGCCGTGCGACTTTCCCTTTGCCCGCGACGGGATTGCTGCCGAGGCTTCGGAAAATGTCGAAACCGTGACGGTGGCCGATCTCAACCTTGCCGACCTGAACTGGGCCCGGGCGCAGGGCACGGTGCGCAACCTTCGTGACCGGCGT
>JBBQMB010000097.1:0-10805 GCA_038328515.1 Sphingomonadales bacterium | reverse complement strand
GCCTTCGTTCGAATGATAAAACAGCAGTTGGTCATCGACTTGCATGGCCCGAAGATATTGCGCCGCCTGGTTGTTGCGCACGCCGTCCCATATCGTCGATCCGTCGCGGACCAGCATGTCCCAACTATATTTGAACGGTTCCGATTTCACCAACCAGTACATGGGGACTCCCTGCGCGTGCCGCTACGCTTATGTCGGCAGCAGCGTCACCGCCAGGCGCTGGACTGAGTGGCAACTGCCCATGAAAAGCACGGGCGGGCACGCGGCAATCGCCCGACCCGCCCGCACCGTTTCAGGTTCGCACCGTCAGTTGTTGGCCTGGCGCTTGAAGAACGGTGGAATATCGACATCGGGGGCACCGGCAACCGGCGGCTCCGGTGCCAGCGTTGTCGATGCCGGCTTGGCCTTGGGTCCGCGCGACAGGTTCATCATCTTTTCGAACAAGGTCGGCGGGCGTTCTTCCTCGACGGGCGCTGCAACGGGTGGCGGCGGTTCCACGGCTGCAACCGGCACCACCGGTGCGGGATCGCTTGGCGTGAACCGGAAGCTGTCGGCAACCGCTGGCGCATCGATACGTTCGGCAGCCGTGCCAAGATCAATTTCATCTTCGGCATCGATGATCGCATCGGGTGGCCCGGCCCCACGGCTCGCCACCGCATCGAGCGCCCGGACAAAGGCAGCAGGCGCGACAAGATCATCGTCGACAGCATGAGTCGCAATTTCGGGAACCGGCGATCCCGTACCTGCCGAAGGCACGCCTGCCGTCGGCGTCGAGAAAATGCTCGGCTGGGCGGTGAAGCCGGCCGGTGCCGTCGCCTGCCGCGCGCGCGGCACAACCGCATTGGGGCGGCTGGCGGCATCGATACCGGTGGCGACCACCGACACGCGCATGATACCGTCGAGATCCTTGTTGAACGCCGATCCGACGATGATGTTGGCATCGGGATCAACCATGTCGCGAATATGCGTCGCGGCTTCATCGACTTCCATCAGGCGCAGATCGTCGCCGCCGGTTATGTTGATGATGACACCCTTGGCGCCGCGCATCGAGACTTCATCGAGCAGCGGGTTGGCAATCGCCTTCTCAGCCGCCTCGATGGCACGACGTTCACCCGTTGCTTCGCCGGTACCCATCATCGCCTTGCCCATTTCGGACATGACGGTGCGAATATCGGCGAAATCGAGGTTGATAAGCCCCGGCATGATCATCAGGTCGGTGATGCCCCGCACCCCCTGATGCAGTACCTGATCGGCCATTGCGAAGGCTTCCTTGAAGGTCGTGTTCGCATTTGCGATGAGGAACAGATTCTGGTTGGGAATGATGATCAGCGTATCGACGACCTTTTGCAGCTCGGCGATGCCTTCTTCGGCGGCGCGCATGCGCTTGTTGCCTTCAAAGGTGAACGGCTTGGTGACGACGCCGACGGTCAAAATGCCCTTTTCGCGCGCCGCGCGGGCGACGACTGGCGCAGCGCCGGTACCGGTGCCGCCACCCATGCCGGCAGCGATGAAGCACATGTGTGCGCCTTCGAGGCTGGTTTCGAGCTGATCGAGCGTTTCTTCCGCCGCGGCGCGGCCGATCTCCGGACGTGCGCCAGCGCCAAGACCCTGCGTGATCTTCATGCCGAGCTGGATGCGGGTTTCGGCCTTGCTGGCGGCCAGCGATTGCGCGTCGGTATTGGCCACGATGAACTCAACACCCTGAAGATCGGCATTGATCATGTTGGCGACCGCATTGCAGCCGGCGCCGCCGACCCCGATGACGGTGATCCGCGGCTTCAATTCGGTCAAGGCCGGCCGTTCAAATTCCAGCATCTCGTGTCTCCCCTGCAATCAACAACACTATATGAGCGATTCAGCCATGGGAAGCAGCATCACATGCTACCTCTTAATTTTTCGATCATTGTGGCAATTTTCCCACCACCGCCGGTCGATTTTTGCGGGCTTGCCATGTGCCAGATGTCCGGCTGTTCGGCCGCTGCAAACAAAACAAGGCCCGCCAGCGTCGCAAAGGCCGGGCCGGACTGTGCCGGCGGCAATCCGGTCAGTCCGCGCGGCCGCCCGATGCGGACGTTGCGATTGAGCGCGCCTTGCGCAAAATCGGCGATGGCGCGCAATTCGGCCCCGCCGCCGGTCAACACCAATTGCCGCGCCTGCGGGCCGGTGAAACCCAGTTCATCAAGCTTGATGGCGATTTCACCGAACAGCATGTCGAGACGATGACGGACCACCCCGATGATTTGCGCCTTGGTGGCGCGCATCGGCTCGGAGGTACTATCCTCGTTCATCGGCGGGATTTCGACCGCCTCGTGATTGTCCTTGGGCACCATGATTGCCGAGCCATCGAGCGCCTTCAAGCGTTCGGCATGGCTGCGCCGCGTCGCGAATTCGGCCGCCAGATCATAGGTGATATCGTCGCCGCCCATCGGAATGGCGGCCACGCCGACCAGCATCCCGTAATTATGGACAGCAATGGTCGTCACCCCGGCGCCAATCTCGATCAGCGCCACCCCCAGTTCGCGTTCCTCGCGTTCCAGCGTCGCCAGACTCGCGGCCAGCGGCGACGCAACCAGCGAACGCAGCCCGATATGGGCATTCTTGATCGCCCGATCGAGGTTTTTGAGCGGCGGTGTATCGGCCGTGACGACATGGATATCCATGCCGAGCCGATCAGCATGGAAGCCGAGCGGGCTTTGAACCCCGGGCTGGCCATCAAGGGCATAAAGTGCCGGCTGGGCATGGACAACGGTGCGCCCGCGCGGATCGATGCGGGCGCGACCCGCCTCGCGCAGCTTGACCATATCGGCCGCCGTTATGCTGGCGCCAGCGATATCGATTTCGGTCGAAGCGACATCGCTGCCCAGATTGCCCGCCGAAATCGAAGCATGGACGAATTCGATCTGCACCCCGGCGGCGCGTACGGCCTGGTCCATGGCGCCGCGAATGGCGGCTTCGGTGCGTTCGAAATCGGTGACCAGCCCGCGCTTCAGCCCGGCGCAAGGCTTTTGCCCGGTGCCGATGACGCGCGGTTCGCCATTGCCGCCGACCAGCGCGATCAACGCTGCGACCTTTGACGTGCCGACATCGAGCACGGCGATAGTGCGTTCACCCGAGCCTTTGGGGGCAACGCCGCGGACAAGAGGAATTTTGGGTGCCATCAGATTGTCGTCGGCTTGGCGGCTTTGGCAGCCTTGGCGGCAGCTTCCAGTGCCTGTTGCACGGCCGGCCCGGCCACGGTCATTTGCCCCGGCAACCGCATGTCGAAGCGTTCGAAACGCCCGCCCAGCAGCTTGCGATCTTCCGACAGCCCGGCTTCCAGCGAGGCAAAGCGCTTGAATGCCGCCGTCGCTGCCGCCGGCGTATCGGGCAACGCCAGCGTTTCGCCCGATTTGAACTTGACGTCCCAACGCCGCCCGCCAACCAGCACGGCAGCATCGACCTTGCCCGACAGGGTAGGCGCCGCTGCGGTCAACGCCAGCAATTCGCGCACCCGCACATTGGCGCCGGGGCCGATGACCACCGGCAGCGCCGCATAGCGATCGAGGCCCCTGGTGGTCAGCAATCGCCCGGTAATGTCGATCAGCGCAAAGCGGCGCTGGTGCTGCCACAACGCCACCGGGCGGCGCTCGATGATCTGGATCGACAGTGTATCGGGCAGGCGGCGGCCGACACTGGCATCGGCAACCCAGGGCAACGCCAGCAGCCGCATCCGGATATCGCCCAGATCGGCATTTATCATGGCATTGCTCGGCCCCGTCAGCGCTGCGACAAAGATCGGCATCCGGTCCATCTCGCGGGTGCCGGCAATTTCGACGTGGCGGACTTCAAACCCGGCCCGGGCCGTTTCGCGCACGAATTCGGCCCATTGCCGCTGCGGCACGCCGGCCAGGCTGGCAAAAACAGCGCCGGTCACGGCCAGCAATGACACGCTGGCGATCACGACATTGCGGCGCAGGGCGCGCGCGCTGAGCGGCAGCGCCACCGTTTCGCCAACGACCTTGCGCTGCGGCACCGGCTTGTGGCGCGGCGGACGGGCACCGCGCTTCATGGTGGAAGCGGTCATGCGGACCTCGGCGGCGGGAAAAGGGCGGAAGTGATCAGGCGCTGCACCAGATCTTCATAGCTGATGCCGCGATAGCGCGCCTGTTCGGGCACGAGACTGAGCAGCGTCATGCCCGGCTGGGTATTGGTTTCGAGCAGATAAAGCCCGGCCTCGCCCTGCGCCGGATCCCAGCGGAAATCCGACCGCGACGCGCCGCGACAGCCCAGCGCGCGGTGGGCGCGCAGCGCGAAATCGAGACAGGCAGCGGTGATGGCGGGTGGCAAATCGGCCGGGCAGACGTGCACCGTCAGGCCATCGGTGTATTTGGCTTCATAGTCGTAAAAACCCTGCGCCGTCTGCAATTCGGTCACCGCCAGCGCTTCGTCATCGAGCACGGCAACGGTCAATTCCTTGCCGGCGATAAAGGGTTCGGCGAGCAATTCGGCAAATTCCTGCCACGGCCCCACGGCATCGCGCGCGATCGGGTTGCCATAGTTAGACGCGTCGGTGACGATGGCGACCCCGACCGATGAACCTTCGTTGACCGGCTTGACCACATAGGGGCGCGGCAGCGGATCGCCGGCAAACAGGCTTTCGGATTTGACCATGCGGCCTTCGGGCATCGGGATGCCCTGCGGCACCAGAATGCGCTTGGTCAGTTCCTTGTCGATGGCAATCGCCGAAGTGGTGACGCCGCTATGGGTATATTTGAGACCCAATATGTCGAGCAGCCCCTGCACGCTGCCATCTTCGCCCGGCGTGCCATGCAGCGCGTTGAACACCACATCAGGCGCTGCTGCGACCAGCGCTGCCGCCACATTGCGGTCCATGTCGATCTCGATCACGTCATGGCCGAGCGATCGGCACGCCGCCGCAATGCCCCGCCCGGAGGTGAGCGAGACGTCGCGTTCGGCGGACCAGCCGCCCATGAGGACTGCGACTTTCATGGCTTGCCCACCCGCGCGATTTCCCATTCGAGTTCGATGCCCGATTGCGCCATGACGCGGGCGCGCACCGCTTCGCCCAGCGCTTCGATATCAGCGCTTGTCGCAGCACCGGTATTTATCAGAAAATTCGTGTGTTTCTCGCTCACCTGCGCGCCGCCGTGCTGCAGGCCGCGGCAGCCGGCAGCATCGACGAGTGCCCAGGCCTTGTGCCCCGGCGGGTTCTTGAAGGTGGAACCGCCGGTGCGGCTGCGCAGCGGCTGGCTGGCTTCGCGGGCGGCGGCAATGCGGTCCATTTCGGCCTGAATGGCGGCCTTGTCACCGGGTTGGCCGGCCAGTGTCGCTGCGATCACCACAACACCATCGCCAAGGTTCGAATGGCGATAGCTATAGCCCAGATCGCCCGGTGCCAGCGTCGCCCGTCGGCCATTGCGGTCAATGACGGTTGCCGAAACCAGTACGTCGGCGACCTCGCGGCCATAGGCACCACCGTTCATGCGCACAAAGCCGCCGACCGTGCCCGGAATACCGCGCAGAAACTCGAGCCCGGCAATGCCGGCATCGCGCGCCGCCGATGAAACCTGAATACCCGAAGCGCCGCCGCCGACCACCAGCGTATCGCCAGCGCCCGCCACCACGGTGGCAAAGGCCTTGCCGAGCCGCACGACCACCCCCGGCACGCCGCCATCGCGAATGATCAGGTTGCTGCCCAGCCCCAGCGCCAGCAACGGCACATCACGGTCGAGCCCGGCCAGAAACGCCGCCAGATCATCGGCATCGGCGGGCTCGAACAAATATTGCGCCGGCCCGCCGGCCTTGAACCAGACGAGCGGTGCCAGAGGCGCCGCCGCCGTCAAGCGGCCGCGCACCGCCGGCATGGCGAGGGCGGCCGCCGTGTTCATGCCGCGCGCGCTCCGGCAATCGCATCGGCGAGCCCTGCCGCCCATTTGGTGATGTCACCGGCGCCAAGGCACACAACCATGTCACCCGGCCGCGCATCGGCGGCGAGCTGCACCGCCAGATCATCCGCCCCCGCGACCGTAACGGCGGCGCGATGCCCGGCGGCGAGCAACCCTGCCGCCAGTGCCGCCGCATCGACGCCATCGATCGGCGCTTCGCCCGCTGCATAAACCGGCGCCACATAGACGGCATCGGCATCGTTGAAGGCTGCCTGAAAATCGGTCATCAGATCACGCAACCGGGTAAAGCGATGCGGCTGCACCACCGCCAGCACCCGGCCCTTCGACCCCTCGCGCGCTGCCGCCAGCACGGCGCGAATTTCGACCGGGTGATGGCCATAATCATCGATGATCGTCACCCCGCCGGTCTCGCCGACGTTGGTGAATCGGCGCTTGACCCCGCCAAAGCGCGCAAAACCCGTGCGGATCGCCTCATCCGAAATGCCGAGCTCGATCGCCACCGCCACCGCCGACAGCGCGTTGAGCACATTGTGACGCCCCGGCATCGGCAGCATCAGATCGGTTATCGCCCGTTCGCCATCGCGGGTCCGCACGATCACCGAAAACCGGTTGCCCCCGGGCACCGGCGTCACGTCATCGCCGCGAATATCGGCGGTGGTGGAAAAACCATAGGTGACGATCCGCCGGTCACCGACGCGCGGGATCAGCGCCTGGACTTCGGGATGATCGATGCACAGGATGCCGGCACCATAAAAAGGCACGGCGTTGACGAACTGGCGAAAGGCGTCGCGCACCTGGTCGAAATCACCCCAGTGATCGAGATGTTCGGGGTCGATGTTGGTGACGATGCCAAAGGTGCCGCCGAGCCGCAAAAAACTGCCATCGGATTCATCGGCTTCAACGACCATCCATTCGCCCTCACCCAGCCGGGCGTTCGAGCCATAGGTGTTGATGATGCCGCCGTTGATCACCGTCGGATCGATACCGCCGGCATCGAGCAGCGCTGCAACCATCGACGTCGTTGTTGTCTTGCCGTGCGTGCCGGCCACCGCGACGCAGGATTTCAGCCGCATCAGTTCAGCAAGCATTTCGGCACGGCGCACCACCGGGATACGCCGGGCGCGCGCGGCGACGACTTCGGGGTTATCCGCCTTGATCGCGGTCGAGGTGACGATGACGGCGGCTTCGGCGACATTGTCGGCGCTTTGGCCGATGAACACTTTGATGCCCTTGTCGCGCAGGCCCTGCACGACATAGCCCTCGGCGCTGTCCGAACCCTGCACGGCAAAGCCCAGATTGGCCATGACTTCGGCAATGCCCGACATGCCGATGCCGCCGATGCCGACAAAATGGATCACCCCGATATCGGTACGAAAACCGGGGCGAAGGCTTTGGGCTGAATGCGGCGCGATCATGAGGGCAATCCGGTCGAAAGGGCAAGATCGGCAAGGCGCGCCGCAGCGTCGGGGTAACCGGCGCTGCGCGCACCGGTAGCGGCCGCTGCCAACGCCTTCGGGTTCGCCAGCCAGTCGGTCAAGGCCTGGGCAACGCGTTCTGCGGTGAACTGCGGCTGCGGCACCACGATTGCCCCGCCCGCCGCCGCCAGTCCCTGGGCATTGTCGGTCTGGTGATCATCGGTTGCAATTGGCAGCGGCACCAAAATTGCCGGGCGCCCGGCGACGGCAAGTTCGGCGACAGTTGAAGCGCCCGAGCGCGCAACGACGATATGCGCCGCCGCAATCTGCGCCGGCAGATCGGTGAAATAGGCCCGCACTTCGGCGGCGACGCCGGCGGCGCGATAGGTTTCGGCAACCAGCGCTGCATCTTCGTCGCGGCCCTGATGCACCACCGACAGCCGCACCCGCAGGCTTTCGGACAGCAGCGCCACGGCGGCAGGCACGATCGTGTTGAGGATTGCCGCACCCTGGCTGCCGCCCGTAACGAGCAGGCGCAGTTCCGGGACATCGGCATCAAATGCAACGGCCCGCGCCGCGATGATTTCAGCGCGCACCGGATTGCCGGTCAGCGTGGTTTTGCCTGTCCAATCGGGGTTGAGACGCCGCACCTGCGGATAGCTGGTGGCGATGGCGTCCACCCGGGGGGCGAGCAAGCGATTGACCCGGCCCAGCACGGCATTTTGTTCGTGGATGACACTGGGCAATTTCAGCGAAAGCGCCGCCAACAGCGACGGCAGCGCCGGATAGCCGCCAAAACCGATTACGGCCGCCGGCTTCATGTCGCGAAACAGCGCGCGTGCCGCCCGGCGCCCGCGCCAGATGCTCAGGCCCACCGCCGGCAGGCTGCGCCAGCCCGATCGCCCCGGCGAGCCGCTATCGACCACGGTGCGCGCCACCCCCTCGAACAGGCCGGGAAAACGCAAGCCGCGCGCATCGGTGACCAAATGCACGGCATGGCCGCGCGCCTGCAATTCCAGCGCCAGCACATGCGCCGGCACCATATGGCCGCCGGTGCCGCCCGCCGCGAGGATGAAGGGCCCGCTACTCAAGGCGCCCGCCAGCGCTCGACATAGGGCGACGCCTTGAGGAACGGATTGCGGCGGGTCAGGCCGAGCAACAGCCCCATGCCAAGGCACAGCGCAATGAACGACGAACCGCCATGGCTGATGAACGGTAGCGTCATGCCCTTGGATGGCAGCAGCTTGAGATTTACCGCCATGTTGATCGTCGCCTGCAAGCCGAATTGCGTGGCAAGGCCGCTGGCGGCGAGCATGACAAACGGATCATCCTCATCGAGCAACAACAGGAAAACCCGGACGACGAGCGCAATATAAAGCCCGGCGATGACAAGGCAGGCGATCATGCCGAATTCTTCGCCGATCACCGAAAAAATATAGTCGGTATGCGGCTCGGGGAGGCGGAATTTCATCTGGCCTTCGCCGGGGCCGACGCCGAACAGCCCGCCGGCGCGAAAGCAATCGAGCGCCTTGTCGATCTGGTAGGTATCGCCACCACCAGTCAGGAATTTATCGATCCGCTGGGTGACATGGTCGACCGTCAGATAAGCAAGCCCCAGCCCGACCGTCGCCGCCGCTGCGAGCACCCCCAGCACCCAGAACGACATGCCGGCGAGCAACGACTGGACCAGCCACACCGCCATGATAAGCGCGGTCTGGCCGAAATCGGGTTGCTTGATCAGCAGCGCCGCGACCATCAACAGCATGGCAAAGCTGATCTGCATCGTCGGCAGGCTGCGATCATCGAAGCGCAGCGCCAGCAGCCAGGCGGTGGTGACGACAAAAACCGGCTTGAAAAATTCCGATGGCTGGAACTGAAACCCCGGCAACTGGATCCAGCGCGCCGCGCCATTGGTGCCGGTGCCGATGAACATCACCGCCACCAGGCAGCCAAAGAGCACCAGCGTAAGCAGCAGCGAAAGCCGCTTGGCCCAGGTCACGGGCAGCATCGAGACGCCGAGCATGACCGGCAGCCCGGCAATGACCCAACCGATCTGGCGTTTCAGGAAAAACAGGTCGCCATATTTGAAATTGGCCCCTGACAGGCGCTGCGCCGCCGCGGGCGATGCCGCCGCAACGGCAAGGATACCGCAGCCGATGAGCGCGATGACGAACGTCAGCAGCAATTTGTCGATGGTGGCAAACCACACGCTCAGCCGCGAGCGATCGCCCCGCGAAAAGGCCGCGGCGGTGGTTGCCGACCGCGGTGTCAACCAGGGCTGTGATGCAGCTTCACTCACGGCAATGCCTCCACCAGTGCTGCAAAAGCGTCACCGCGCGCTTCAAAATCGCTAAACTGATCAAAGCTGGCGCATGCCGGTGACAGCAGCACCGTATCACCCGCGCGCGCCGCCACGGCACAATCGGCCACTGCTTGCGCCAGCGTGCCCGATTGGGTGACGGGCAGCAACGGCGCCAGCAATCGCCCGAACAACGGTGCCGCTTCACCGATCAGATAGGCGGCCCGCACGCCGGCAAGATAGGGCATTACGGCATCAAGATCATCGCCCTTGGCCTGCCCGCCGGCGATCCAGTGGGTCGCCGGGAACGCCGCCAGCGCCGGGGCCGCGCTATCGGGGTTGGTCGCTTTGCTGTCATTCACCCACAGCACGCCCGATTTCACGGCAACGCGCTGCATGCGGTGCGGCAGGCCGCCATAGCTCGCCAGCCCGGCAGCGATTTCGGCGGGAGTCAGCCCCAGCGCCGCACAGGCAGCGACCGCGGCGCGGGCATTCTGAAGATTATGCGGCCCTTGCAGTGCCGGCCATGCCGATTGGTCACCGGCATCGACATCTTTGATGAACTCGATGACTGGGTCTTCGGCATCCGCCAGCACATCGAATTGTGCCTGGGCATCACCGCCGACCACCGCGACGCGGTGCGGCGTCTGCATGGTGAACAGCCGCGCTTTTGCAGCGGCATAGTTGACCAGCGTACCGTGGCGTTCGAGATGGTCCGGGGTGATGTTGAGCAGGATTGCGACATTGCAATCTAGGCTGAAGGTCAGGTCGAGCTGATAGCTGCTGAGCTCGAGCACATAAATGCCATCGGCGGGCAATGGCGGCTGTGACAGGATCGGCAGGCCGATATTGCCGCCCATCATCGCCGCGCGCCCGGCGCTTAGCAGAATATGGTGGATGAGCGCCGTCGTCGTCGACTTCCCGTTGGTGCCGGTGATGCCGACGACGCGGTGTGGGGGCAGCGCGGGCCGGGCCTGCGCAAAAAGTTCGATATCGCCGATGACCGGAATGCCGGCGGCGATGGCCCGCACGAACAGCGGCGCTGAATGCGGCACGCCGGGCGATACCACCAGCGCCTCAAGCCCCGACAGGTCGGTTTCGTGCAAATTGGTCAGCGCGCCATCAAAGGCCGCGCGTGCCGCTTCGCCATCATCCCAGTTGAGTGTGTGCGCGCCCGACGCCGCC
>JBBQMB010000096.1:0-10959 GCA_038328515.1 Sphingomonadales bacterium | reverse complement strand
TACGCCGAAAGCAGCGGCGTGCTCAAAAAAGAAAAGGTCACGCTGACCGGCGATGACATGCGCGAGGGCCTGACCGCCATCGTCTCGGTGAAACTGCCAGATCCCAAATTTTCATCGCAAACCAAGGACAAGCTGGTCTCGACCGAAGTCCGGCAACCATTGGAAGCGCTGATCGCCGATCGCCTCGCCATCTGGCTTGAGGAAAATCCGGCGCATGCCCGCACCATCATGGCCAAGATCATCGACGCTGCCGCGGCGCGTGAAGCCGCCAAAAAGGCGCGTGACCTGACCCGCCGCAAGGGTGCGCTCGATATCGCCAGCCTGCCCGGCAAGCTCGCCGATTGCCAGGAACGCGACCCGGCCAAATCCGAACTCTTCCTTGTCGAAGGCGATAGCGCCGGCGGCTCCGCCAAACAGGGCCGCAACCGACAATTCCAGGCGATTTTGCCACTGAAGGGCAAGATCCTCAACGTCGAGCGCGTGCGTTTCGATCGCATCCTGTCGAGCCGCGAAATCGGCACGATCATCCAGGCGCTCGGCACCGGCATCGGCCGCGATGAATTCAAGATCGAAAAGCTGCGCTATCACAAGATCGTCATCATGACCGACGCCGATGTCGATGGCGCGCATATCCGCACGCTGTTGCTGACGTTTTTCTACCGGCAATTCCCCGAACTCATCCGCGCCGGCTATATTTATATCGCCCAGCCGCCGCTCTATAAGATGTCGCGCGGCCGTTCCGAAGTCTATCTGAAGGACGATATCGCGCTTGAGGAATATCTCATTGATGCCGGGCTGTCGGGCCAGGTGCTGCTCACTGATGGCGGCCCGCGTACCGACAATGATCTGCGCTCGGTGGTCGATCACGCCCGCAAGATGCGCACGCTGATGGCCTATGTGCCGCGGCGTTATCCGGCCCAGGTGATCGAGGCGCTGGCGCTCAACAATGCGCTCGCCCCGGGGCTTGCGGGTGCCGATGCCGTTGCTGCTGCCAACGCGACGGCACAATGGCTGACCGCTGCCGATACCGAAAAAGCGAGCTGGACCGCTAGCCCGGCGGCCGAAGGCGGCTATTTGTTGCGGCGTGACTGGCGCGGCGTGGCCGACCACCACATCATCGACGCCGCCTTCCTGACCAGCCCGGAAGCGCCGCGGCTGCACAATCTCGCCATGCAGGAAGCCACCAGCTATCGCGGCAACGCCATGCTCGGGGATCGCCGCATTACCCGCCCGTCGGATCTGCTCACCGCCATTCTCGATGCCGGCCGCAGGGGGCTTTCGGTGCAGCGCTACAAGGGGTTGGGCGAAATGAATGCCGAACAGCTTTGGGAAACCACGCTCGATCCGGTGGCGCGCACGTTGCTGCGCGTCGATGAAGGCGAAGCCGATACCGCCGATGCGATCTTTACCCGGTTGATGGGCGACATGGTCGAACCGCGCCGCGAATTCATCCAGGACAATGCGCTGAACGTCGCCAACCTTGATGTCTGATAAACATTCATAAGGGCGCGACGCCTGAGGCGATTGGTACAGTGCCACCAATCGCCTTTTTCGGCGTGTTTTTACAAATCGAGAAACCGGCTGGCCTTGCGCGTCGTATCTGCCATACTCAATTCGGGTAATTTGGGGATGACGGGCATGAAAATTGTCACCCGCGTTCTGCTGGGCATCGGCGTTGTGCTCGTTGCAATGCCGCTCGCCTTGTTGGTGCCCGCCCGCGTCCTTCCCGCCGCAGACCATCTGGAGCCGGCGCTCCGGGTCAACCAGGCGTTCATCACAACGCCCGATCGCGCCGCCGATATCGCCGATATCTATGCCTGGCATACCGACACCAAATTGATCATCATCGTTACCTTTGCCGGCCCGCAATCGATAACCTTGCCAGCGACCTATGATCGCGATGTGCTTTATGGCGTCCATATCGGCACCGGGGTGCCCAAATCCGATGCCACGCAAAACATCTATTTCCGCTTTGGTGCCGATACGTCGAACGGTGCGCCGCGCCACGGGATCGAAGTCACCGGCGTCCCGGGGGTAACCGGCGCCATCACCGGCCCGGTTGAAACCACCCTGCAAAAAGATGGCGTGCTCGTCCGTGCCGGCTTGTTCGATGATCCGTTCTTTTTCGATTCGGCCGGTCTGGGGATGAGCCGAACCTCGGGAACGCTGATGTTCGATCGCAATCGTGATTTCTTCGGCGGCCAGAATCTCACCGCCGTCATCATCGAAATACCGCGAGACCGCATCAGCAACGGCAGCAATCCGGTGGCAATCTGGTCGACCGGGGCGCGTTTTGGGGGGTTGCTGCGATGACCGCTGCTTTTGCTCGCCACGCAAGATTCGCCCTGTTGCTGGCGACCGGCCTGGCGCTCGCCGCCTGCAATAGCTCGGGTGGCGATGCCCCACCCAGAACAACGGTTACCGCATCAGCGCCCGACCCGGTGGCGACGGCGGCGACCACCTCCTATGATGTGCTGCCGTGTTTCTTTCAAACGGTGCCCGGCACCGGCGGTACCACCGTTTCGGGGCTGGTCATCCCCGATGTGCTGACCCTTAAATTCGGATCGCCTGCGGGTTTCCCCAATGGCCGTCGCCTCCAGGATCCGGTGCCCGATATCACGCTGGCCGCCATTTTCCTCGATCTCACCCGGCACAGCCCGGGGGTGCTCGCGGCGCTGCCGCTCAACCCGCCCGCCAATGATCGGCCGTTCCGCCCCGATTTTCCCTATCTTGCGCTACCCCAGGGCACGCCGCCGATCGCCGATGCGACAGGCCGCACCTTTGCCTTTCGTACCGATCCGGTATCGGCCTATGTCCGTGTCGATCGGATGGGGATGCCGGCGGTGCCGACGGTGCTGATCGCGCAAAGCCGCCGCCCGGCCTACAATGATGCCAACCCGTCGGATGATGCCAAGGGCAATTTCGTCGGCGAACTTGCCGAAGAACTGCGCATCCTCACCAATGCGCTGGCCGATGATTTCATCGCGCGCGGCCTCACGCCGTGCGCCAAACCCGCCTGATCGCCGGGTTAGATCCCGCCACGCCGGACGATAGCGCTCCGCACGTGCGCCGCCGGCTGGTTTTCGTGGCCGCGTTGATACTCGTTGCAATCGGCATCGTTAGCGCAATCGACCGGTTGCCACCGGTGCCCGCCCCGGCAAGGGCAGTGCCGTTGCGCTATGGCTATGGCCCGGCAAGCTATGCAGCGGCGCTGACCCGCGCCAATGAAGACGTGCTCCTCGGCGAAGAGCGCGTGGCGCGCGCGCCGGCGGAGTGGGTTTTTCAGGAATATCTCGCCCAGGCCTTGCTGGTCCGTGCGCGCTTGACCGGGTCCTTCATCGATCTGGCGCGTGCCGATGCGGCGCTGGCCCATGGCCTCGCCAGCGCGCCGCCGCGTACCGGGCCGCAATTGATGGCGGCAATCGGCGCCATGACAGTCCATCGGCTGGGCGCGATCCCGGCGTTGCTCGATGCCCATGACGCCGCCGTCATCCCCGCCGATGTCGCCGAACGCGCCGAAGTGCTGGCGCTGCGCGGCGATACGGCTTTTTACGCCGGTGACAGCGCCGCTGCCCACACCGCCTATGTAGCGGCGATGCGGCTGCAAGCTGCCGCCGGGATCGCGGTCCGGCTGGCAAACCTTTATCGAAGCCAGGGCGACTATGCCGCCGCGCAAGCGCAGATCGCGGCGGCCCTGGCGATGACCAAGGCGCCGAGCCGGGCGCTGCACGCCGATCTTTTGCTGCAACAGGGCGCAATTCGCCTGTCGAGCGGCGACTGGCCGGGCGCGCAAACGCTCTTCGCCGCCGCCGATCAGGTCTTTTCCGGCAATTGGCGCACCGCGGCGCTGCTCGCCCAGATGGCGGCGGTGCGCGGTGATACAGCCCGTGCCGAACGCCTTTATCGCGCCATTCTTGCGGGCAATCCGGCTGAACCGCCGCCCGAAATCATGGATGCGCTGGCAGCGCTCTATCGGGCTGGCGGCAACACCGCCGCCAGCCGCATCTGGGCCGATCGCGCCGCCGCGGGCTGGGCGACGCGGCTGGCGCTGCTGCCCGAGGCGGCGGTGGGCCATGCGCTGGAGCATGAACTGGTGTTCGGGACCCCGGCGCGGGCACTGGCGCTGGCCCGGCAGAATGTGGCGGCGCGGCCTTATGGCGATAGCAACATCTTGCTGGCGCGGGCCATGCTGCAGAATGGTGACCCCACAGCGGCGGCGGCGGTGCTGGCGCAGGTCGCGGCCAGCGGTTGGCGCAGCGCTGACCAATTTGCCCTGTTGGCACAGGCTGAGGCGCTGCTCGGCCATGGCGAAGCCGCCGACGCCGCGCAGGCCCGGGCGCTGGCGATCAACCCGCGCGCGCTTGATCCGGCGTTGCCGCTGCTCTGGTTCGGCACCCATTGATCCGCTGGCTGGCGGCCGTTGCACTGTTGCTGGCTTTTGCCCTGCTGGCTTTTGCGCTGCCGGCCGCAGCGCATCTCACCCCCAATTCCGAGGTAAAATTTGCCTTTGGCGGTGGTCATGTCACGGCCGATATCATCATCCCGCAGGGTGAATATGCTGCCGCCACCGGCAATCCGACCGGCAATGACCGCCAATCCCTGCAGCGCGCCGCTGGCTATCTGCATAAAAACATCGCGGTGCGGGCGCCCGACGGCCGCAATTGGGTGATGTCGTTCCAGTCGCTCGCCTTCGCACAAATCGCCGGCCCGCCCGATCTCCATGCCGTCGCGCGCCTCGATCCGCCTGCCGGCGCGCCGCTTCGGCAGTTCCGTATCGACTGGCAGGCGATCATCGCCGAACAGCCCGGACATTTCGTGCTGTTCGTAGCCGTGGCTGATTTTGCCGGCGGCAAGACCGATCACCGACCCCATATCCTGGGCGCACTCCAGGGCCAGCGTCGCAGCCTTGTCATCGACCGCGGCGATGCCAGCCTGTGGCGCGGGCTGGGCGCGGCAATGCGGCTGGGCATGCATCACATCGCCGACGGGCGCGACCACATGCTGTTTCTGCTCACGCTGTTGCTGCCAGCGCCGATGCTGGCCAACGGGCAGCGCTGGCCAAATTTGCGCTGGCCAAACCGGCACTGGAATGCCCGGCGGACACCCCGCGCGGCGTTGCTGCACCTCGCCGGCATCGTCACCGCCTTCACGATCGGCCATAGCGTCACGCTGGTGCTGGTTGCCGCGCTCGGCTGGAAACTACCGGCGCCGCCGGTCGAAATTGCCATCGCGCTGACCATATTGGTTGCCGCAGTCCATGCCTGGCGCCCGATATTTCCGGGGCGCGAAGCCCTTGTCGCCGGCAGCTTCGGGCTTATCCATGGCCTGGCCTTTGCCGGCGTCGTTGCCGGTCTCGGTATCGACCGCACCGAAAAGGCGCTGGCGATCCTGGGCTTCAACCTCGGCATCGAAATCGTCCAGATTGGGCTGGTCGCAGCCATTCTGCCGCTGCTGCTGGTGGTTGCGCGCAGCCGCCGCGCCGCGATCTGGCGCAACACAGGGGCCGCGCTGGCGGGCATTGCGGCCGCCGCCTGGCTCGTGGAACGTGTCTCGGGGCACGCCAATCCGATCACCAGACTGCTCGGTTGAACGCGCCCCCCGCCGAACGATCTGTCATCCCGGGCTTGACCCGGGACCCAGCTTGCCGCCTTTGTAAAAAACTGGTTTACCCCAGCAATACACCTATTATAAGGGCCTCTTCCAACGAGGGAAAAACGATGCTCGAGCTCAGCCATGTCAGCCACGTCTATGCCAATGGCACGCGCGCGCTCGATGATGTCAGCCTGACGATTCCCAATGGCATGTTCGGGCTGCTCGGGCCCAATGGCGCCGGCAAATCGACGCTCATGCGCACCGTTGCGACGCTGCAGACGCCAACATCGGGAACGATCCGCTTTGGTGAAATCGATATCCTCGCCGACCCGGAAAAACTGCGCGCCACGCTGGGGTATCTGCCGCAGGATTTCGGCGTTTACCCGCGCGTTTCGGCCTATGCCATGCTCGAACACATGTGCGTGCTGAAGGGCATCGCTGCGGCCGGTGAACGCAAGGCGACGGTTGAAACCCTGCTGGCGCAGACCAATTTATGGGATGTCCGCAACAAGGCCATTGCCGGCTTTTCGGGCGGGATGCGGCAGCGCTTCGGCATTGCCCAGGCGCTGATCGGCAACCCGCGCCTCATCATCGTCGATGAACCGACGGCGGGGCTCGACCCTGAAGAACGCAATCGCTTTCTCAACCTGCTCGCTGAAATCGGCGAAAATGTCGTCATCATCCTGTCTACGCACATCGTCGAAGACGTGGCAGACCTGTGCCCCCGCATGGCCGTATTGGCCGCCGGACGCATCCAGCTCGAAGGCGCGCCGCATGATCTCATCGCGCGGGCGCGCGGCAGCGTCTGGGCACGGACCATCGAACGCAGCGAACTGGCCGAGGTCGCCAGCGCGCACGAAGTCATCGCCACCCGCCTCGTTGGCGGCCGCACCATCGTCCATGTCCTGTCGGACACCGACCCCGGCCCGGGCTTTTCCCCGGTCGCTGGCGGGCTTGAAGATGTGTATTTCGCCACGCTCGCCACCATGCGCCGCGCCGCGCTCCCCGCCGCGCAAAACGCCGCCTGAGGCCGGAAATGTTCGGTTCCATTGCTGCCTTTGAACTGCGCTACCAACTGCGCAACCCGGTATTCTGGGTTGTCGCCATCCTGTTTTTCCTGATGACCTTTGGCGCCACGACGATCGAACAGATCCAGATCGGCGGCGGCGGCAATATCCATGTCAATTCGCCCGCCGCCATCGCGCGCATCCATCTCATCCTGTCGGTTTTCTTCATGTTCGTGACAACGGCGTTCGCAGCGAATGTCATTGTCCGCGATGATGAATCGGGCTTTGGCCCGATGGTCAAATCCACCCGCGTCACCAAGTTCGATTATCTGCTGGCGCGTTTTGTCGGCGCCACTTTGGCTGCCGCAGCCGCCTTTGCCTTTGTGCCGCTGGCGATCTGGCTCGGCTCGCTGATGCCATGGCTCGACCCTGAAACAATCGGGCCAAACCATTTTGGCGACTATTTGTTTGCCTATTTTGCGCTCGCCTTGCCCAATGTGGTGCTCACCGCCGCCATCTTCTTTGCCGTGGCGACGATGACGCGCTCGATGATGTATTCCTATGTCGGCGTCGTCGTTTTCCTCGTGCTGTATCTGGTGTTCCCGGCAACGCTGCGCGCCAAGCCCGAATTGCGTGAACTCGCCGGGCTGGTCGAACCCTTTGGCGTCGCCGCCTTCGGCAATGTCACGCGCTATTGGACCGCGGCGGAATCGAACACCCAGGTCCCGGCCTTTGCCGGGGCGTTGCTCTATAACCGGCTGATCTGGTTCGGCGTGGCGCTCGGCGCGCTGGCGCTGGCCTATTGGCGCTTCAGCTTTGCCGAAAAAGCCCTGTCGCCGCGCGCGGTGCGCCGCCAGGCCCGGACGGCGGCAAAACTGGCGGCCCGCAAACCCGATATCGCCGCCACCCTGCCGCCGGCGCGCCCGGCCGCTGCCGCCGGGGCGCGGCTGCTGGCGCGCACGCGTTTTGAAATGACGCAGGTGTTCAAAAGCCCGGCGTTTTTCGTGCTGCTGCTCATCGGCCTGTTCAATGCTGGCGGCAGCCTGATCTTCGCCAATGAAATCTATGGCACGCCGGCGCGACCGCTGACCTTTGCGCTCATCGATACGCTGCGCGGTTCGTTCGGCATCATCCCCATCATCATCGCCATCTATTACGCCGGCGAACTGGTCTGGCGCGATCGTGATCGCAAGATGCACGAAATCGTCGATGCGACCTCGTTGCCGAACTGGGCCTATATGGTGCCCAAAACGCTGGCGGTATCGGGCGTGCTGGTGGCAACGCTGATCGCCGGTATGGTCGCCGCCATCGCCATCCAGCTCTATCGCGGCGTCACCGACATTTCGTTTGGCGAATATCTGCGCTGGTATCTACTGCCCGAAAGCGTCGACATGGTCATTCTCGCCGTGCTGGCGGTGTTTGTCCAGGCGCTCAGCCCCAATAAATATCTCGGCTGGGGGGTGATGGTCGTTTATCTCGTCGCCAGCATCACCTTGTCGAACATCGGTTTCGAACACCCGCTCTATAATTATGGCGCGACCGGCCAGGTGCAATTGTCCGATATGAACGGCAATAATGTCGGCGGCGCGCTGGCCTGGTGGCTGCGGCTCTATTGGGGCGCCGTGGCGTTTGTACTGGCGGTGCTGGCGCATCTGCTGTGGCGGCGCGGCACCGATGTCGCGCTGCGCCCCCGCCTGCGCCGGCTACCGGCGCGGCTCGCCGATGTGCCCGGCGTGCTGATCGTCTTTGCCCTGGTCATCGCCGGCGCCAGCGGTGCCTTCATCTATCGCAACACCAACATCTTGAATGAATACCGCACCAAAGATGATTTCGAGGCCCGGCAAGCGGCCTATGAGAAGAAATATCTCAAATATGAAAACCTCGCCCAGCCTTCGACAACCGATGTCAAGCTGGTGGTCGATCTGTTCCCGCATGAACATAGGCTCGACGTGCGCGGCCGCTATCAACTGGTCAATGATACCGGCGCGCCGGTCACAGATCTCCACGTCCGCATGCCCGATCTCGATACGAAACTGGCCGGCGTCGAAATTCCCGGCACCCGGCTGGTAATGGATGATGAGGACAATCAGTATCGCATCTATCGCTTCACCACGCCGCTGGCGCCGGGCGCCAAAACGCAGCTCACGTTCGTGACGCAGCGCTGGCAAAAGGGCTATCGCGCCAGCAACAACGATACCAACGTCGTCGATAACGGCACGTTCCTCAACAACAGCAATTTCGCGCCACAAATCGGCATGGACCGGAATGGCCTGCTCACCGATCGGGTCAAGCGCCGCAAATATGGCCTGGCGTCCGAATTGCGCATGGCCAAACTCGAAGATGTAACGGCGCAGCAGCGCAACTATATCGGCAATGCCGATTGGGTAAATTCGGATATCACCGTCACCACCGATGCCGACCAGACGCCGATCGCGCCGGGCAGCAAAGTCTCGGATATCAGCAAAAATGGCCGGCGCACGGCGCATTTCGTTTCGGCCGCGCCGGTTCTGGCCTTCCTTTCGGTGCAATCGGCGGCTTATGCCGAAAAATCCGCCGATGCCAATGGCGTCAAGCTGACGGTGTTCTACGATAAAAAGCACGGGTTCAACGTCGATCGCATGCTCGCGGCGATGGCCAAATCGCTCGATTATTATCGCACCAATTTCGGGCCCTACCAGTTCGATCACCTGCGCGTCATCGAATTCCCCGGCTATGGCAGTTTTGCGCAAAGCTTTGCCGGCACCATCCCCTATTCCGAAAGCATCGGCTTTCTCGCCGATATCCGTGACAAGGATGCCATCGACTATGTCAGCTATGTGACCGCGCACGAAGTCGGCCACCAATATTGGGGCGATCAGATCGTGTCCTCCGACCAGCAGGGCGGCACCGTGCTGGTGGAAACCATGGCGCAATATTCGGCGATGATGGTGATGAAAAAGCTCTATGGCGAAGACAAGATGCGGCGCTTTTTGAAATATGAGCTCGATAACTACCTGCGCTCACGCGGCAGCGAGGCCGTCGAGGAACTGCCGCTCGAACGCGTCGAAAACCAGGGCTATATCCATTACCGCAAGGGTGCGGTGGTGATGTATCTGCTCGCCGATCGCCTCGGCGAGGACCGGGTCAACGCCATGCTGCGCGATCTCATCAACCGCTATCGCTTCAAGAGCCAGCCCTATCCGCGCTCGCTCGAACTGGTCAACGGCCTCAAATCGCTCGCTCGTGACGATGCCGAACGGCAATTGGTCGCCGATCTTTTCGAACGCATCACCATATATGATCTCAAGGCCAAGGCGGCGGTGATAACCAGGCTGCCCGATGGCCGCTGGCAGACGAAGCTGACGGTATCGGCGGGCAAATTTACCGCCGATGGCAAGGGCAAGGAAACCCCGAGCCCGCTCAAGGACAGCATCGATATCGGCATATTCGCCGCCCGCCCCGGCATCGGCGCCTTCAGCAAGGCCGATGTCGACCTGATCGAGCGCCGGCCCATCGCCAGCGGCGAACAGGTCATCACCCTGGTGACGAAACGCAAGCCAGCCTTTGCCGGGGTCGATCCGTACAACAAATATGTCGATCGTAATTCGGATGATAATGTCGTGGCGGTGACGGAAGGGTGAAGCCCCCCCACCCACACAGGTGACAGCGCGCCCAAGCCCGATTAGTCTGGACAAATTCCAGCCGGAGGCTCGCGCATGACCCGTCTCGTTACCCATGATCTCGCCGTGCGGCCGACCCGCAACGAACTGGCAGCGCAGGATTTCACCTCGAGCCTGCGCGGCCATGTCCTCAATCACATGGCGGCCACGCTGAAAACCCGCTTTGAAAGCGATATCGCGCCGCGGCTTCCCGAACCCGCCGCAGATGGGCGCGCCGTCCATGCAGCGCTGCGCCCCGATACCTATTTCCGCTTCTATTCAGCGCTGCGCATCGGCGCCCAGGAAATGGTCTGGGCCAGCGTCAATGATGCCGTCCACCGCGATGCCCCCCGGCTGGCACAGGCCGCACAAGCGCTCGCTGCCCGCGGCACCGGCTCGCTCAGCCTCGACCCGGCGCTGGAGGTGCCGCGCAACGTCGCCGCCATCGATGTCCACCATATGCCCGGCAGTTATTCGGCCGAAAACGGCGATGGCGATCTGACCGCCGGCGCCACCTATGAAAACGGCCTGTCGGTGTTTTCCTTCGGGCTGATGGGCCAGAACCTCGATGATATCGGCGAGAGCAGCGCCTTCTGGTAGCGCCACATCCACCCCGATTTCGCCCCCAGGGCCATGCGCGGCAGGGCGCGCTGTGTCAGAAATTTTCCGGTGGGATCGACGATGAGAAAACGACGATCACCGACGAAGCCGAACGGATCAAG
>JBBQMB010000095.1:0-11081 GCA_038328515.1 Sphingomonadales bacterium | reverse complement strand
GACGCCTGAAGACCGGGAAGCGATTGCGGCCTATCTCAAGACGATACCGGCTGTGACCAAGCAATTGTAGCAATAATCCCGATTGCCAATATGGTTTTCAAGGAATTGTTCTGCCGTTTGACATCGCCGGATAAATTGCCGCCGTCCGCCCTATACAAGCCCCAGGTTGAGCGGCAGTGCGCCTGGAAAAACCCGGTCGATGCGAGTCTTGTCGAGTCCGTAGAGCTGTTGAAACAACCCGCCAAAAACGCCCCGCACTTCGTTGAGAACAGGAAAATCGCGATCCTGATTCAAACTTGCGCGCACAACCTTGACCTGTTCGCCAACAATCCGCCCGCCGCGAACATTGCCGCCGAGCACCCAAAAGGTCGTGCCATGGCCATGATCGGTGCCTCCCGAGCCATTTTCGCGAAACGTCCGCCCGAATTCTGAAATCACCACGACGGTCGTGTTCTTCCATTCCGCCGGGCCCAGGGCTTCGGCAAAGCCGGCCAGGCCTTTGCCAAGCACCCCGAGCCGAAAATCCAGCGCGCCGCGCTGGCCGACATGCGTGTCCCAGCCGCCGACATCGGCAAAGCATAAATTGGGCCGGCCGCGCATGACCGCGCCGATCTGGCGTGCCATCCTTTCGAACACGCTTGCACCGATGGCGCCGCCGCCTGACATCAGCATTTCCTTGGTCAAGGCGTCCGACACCACCTGTTGGGTGGCAATGCCTTGCGTGACCTGGTTGCCCAGTTGCTTGTCGCCGGCATACATCCGCGCCAACAGGGCGTTGCGCCGCGCATCGATCGGGCCCGCCCCTGCCGATGGCACCACGTTCGGCACCGCGACCGGCCCGCGAAACGCCAATGGCAGGCGATTGGTGAAAGCCATCGGGCTATCCCCCGAAAGCTCGGTTGCCAACCGGTTGAGAAACCCGGTGGCGGTGTTGCGCGCCCGCCCGATTGCGGGATCGAGCGGTTGGCCATATTCGACCGTGTCCTGCGTGCCGAAATGGCTGCGCGACAGGTCGGGCGTTCCGGCAAAGGGAATGAAGGCCAGCTCGCGGCGTTTCCAGAATGGCAACAGCGACGGCGCCAGTACCGGGTTCAGTCCCCAATCGGCATCGAGCGGTATCGGCTGGGTGATCGCCAGCCGGGGCCGTGATTGCGCATAAAAGGGGCTGTTCGGCACGAGAACGCTGGCGGCATCATAGGCACCGCGCAGGAACAGCACGAGCAACCGCGGCGTTCCCACCGGCGCTGCAAACAGCCGGGCAGCAGGTGCCATCGGCCCCGCCAGAGCCGCCGCAAGCAGCGTGCGGCGATCGGGTAAGAACGGAATTTCGGTCATCGCCGCATGAACTCCGGGGACGACAGGAAAAGTGCGTTCCATTCGGTCTGGTTCCGTGCTTCGGCAAGTACCGATGCGGTTGCCGGTGCGCGGCGCGCGTGAATGCCGGTTGCGGCTGAAATAGCCTTCAGGTCGGGCGCTGACCCTATTGGCAAAGCGATTCCGGTGAATGTGAATAACCGGCGGGCGCCACGTGCGACCTCGTCGGCGATACCGAAACGATCCTCCAATTGCCCCGAGCTGTTCCATTCCGATGCATCGAGCGGATAGCCATCGGGGGTCAAGCGACCGTAAAGTGGTTGCCCCAGTTTCCCCAACGCCTGTGACATCCACAAGCTGTCCGATACCAGCCAGCCATCGAACCCGAGCCGGAGCGCCGACAGCAGGTAATGTTGCGGATCCTTGTAGAGCGTGCCCAGCGAAGCGGTAAATTCCGGTGCGGCGATCATGGTGCGCAGTACCGCCGTGATATCGCCATCGGTGCTTTGGAACGTCGCTGTCATGCGGTCGATCAACGCTGGCGGCGGCGCATCGGCGACGAGGAACCGCGCGATTTTGCTGACGATGCGCCGCGCCGTTGCCGGTTGCCGGCACAATAGCCCGGTACTTTCCGAAATTTCGCCATAGCCCCGCGCCTTGATCGGCTGCCCGAGCAGGGTCTTGCCGCCGCCGACATGTTTTGCCGGATCGAAAACGAACAAACCGTCGCGGTAGCCACCGTCCGGTGTGGGCCCTTTAGCGGCGACCGGCCATGTCTTGAGGTCGATCCCGGCGCCGGTCAGCACCTTGGCCAATTCCTCGACATCGTGCTGGGTATAGCCACTGCCGATCCCCATGGTGTGGAGTTCGAGCAATTCGCGGGCATAGTTTTCGTTGATCTTGCCCGCCGTATTGCCGGCATTGTTGAGATAAATCAGCATCGCGGGATGCCGCAGCGTAACATTGACCAGATCACAGAATTTGCCGAGCGCGCGCGGCCTGATCGTATCTTCGACATAGTCACGCACCATCAGCGGCAGCGGCGCCGCGCCCAGCCGGACGTTGAAATGGTTGAACCAGAACCAGGTCATCTGTTCGCGCAACTGATCGGCCGAATAGAGATCGCGCAGCAGCGACCGCGACGTCACATCGACTTGCGATGCCTTCATCATCTGCTGAAACGGCGCATATTGCCGACGCTTTTCAGCGGGATCGCCAGCGTGGACGGCGGCATAGCGCACCGCTTCCATCTCGGTCGCCATCTGGCCCATGGGCTGTGTTGCCACCGGCATGGCGTCGAGCGTTGCCTGCACCGGCGGCGGCAGTGCGATCGGCTGCGCGGGACGCAACTGAAATTCGATCCAGCCGTCGCGGCCGAGCTGCTGGAAGCGCGTGATTTCGGTGGTGTTGGCACCCCAGGTCAGCCGGTCGATGAGCCGGAAATCGGTTTCACTGACCGGGCTGTCCGGCGGCGCCGCAGCGCTGTTCGAGCACGACGCCAGCGCGAGGCCGACGAACAGCGCGAGCAGGGTACGCAGCGTCATCGCGGCAGCGCCGGTGCAGCGTGGCGATTGGCGGGGGGCGGCGTGATATCCACCAGATTTCGAATAGCGCATATCCGGGCGGTGGGGAACTGTGTTAGCCGGATTGGCCCGGTGTTGAGACCGCTCTGGCGCGTGGCGCGGGCCAGCGCCAGCCGGCCAGCACGGCGGCGACACCGGCAGCAAGCCCCGCCAGCAGATACGCCGGGAGTGGTAGCGTGCCAATCGGGCCGAACAAGCCGGTGGTGGCGGGGACCAGTTCAAAGCCGATGATCTGTATGGTGATGACCACAAGTGCGGCAGCCCAAGGCTGGCCAAAGCGCGGGTCGCGGCGCCAGAGCCAGAGCGCGATGAGGGCGGCGGCCAGATTTGCCAATTGCTGGTCAAGGCCGAACACCGGGAAATCCTGCGGCCCGCCGATGGTGAGGCCGGGGACGGTATCAGTGATGACGCGGCCAAGCACCGGCGCCACAAGCGGCAGGGCGGTTGACAGCATATAGCCGGCGTGAAGCCTGACCTCCCGACGGTGGCGCAGGGCCATGCCAGCGCCATAGAGCACGGCCGCGAATGCCACCAGATCGACAAAGGCGAGTTTGGCGCCCCACAGCGCGTAAAACGGGTCACCGGCGTTGGTCGTGGCTGCCATGGAATGAATGACGGCTAACGAGCCGGCGGCGAACAACGGCACGGCGACGAAGCTGGCTTTGCCGACGAGCCGGTGCAGCGCCATCTGGCCGCTGTGCGGGGTGCGGCTTTGGGCGAGGAGCAGGAGCATCCACACGCCGGCGGTGATGCCGTGGAGGTGCCAACTGACAGGCGACGTTGCGAGGATGGTGAAATAGCGGTGCCAGAAGACGAATATCGTGGCGGCGATGAGCAGGGCGATGAAGGCCCAGGCGTGACGATATGGCAAGGTTGCGCTCCCCCGAGGCAAGTTATGATGTGGTAATAGCCTTGGTGGGGCGGGTCTGCTGGTCTTTTCGGCCGTCGCTGCTCCCGTTCGATTGGTGAGGCAGCGAGCAGGGTGGGCGTAGCTTTTAGTGAAGCCCGCGTCATGCCAGCGCAGGCTGGCATCCAGGCTCAGGGCGCGCTGCGGTCGGCGGCGTCAAGGACAGCATGCCGCTGCGATTTCCATCGAAAGCGCTCGCCGCACGGCTGGATGCCAGCCTGCGCTGGCATGACATGGATCGAATTCATCTTGTCTAGCGGCTTTTGAATTTGGCCTTGAAGACGTTGGGGCGGGGGGGCAGCGGTTTGGCGGCCGGCGCGGGCTTGGGGGCGGCGGGTTTGAGCGTCGCGCCGCTGGCGAGTTTGCCCAGCGTTACCGCGAGTTGCAGCGCGCCTTTCAGCCGGGCACTGTCGCTGGCCCAATCGGCGGCGACGAACAATTTGTGATCGGGGCGGATCTTGGCGCGGGCGCCGAGGCGGTCGATCCAGGCGAGCAGGCCTTCGGGGTTGGCAAAACTGTCACCCCGGAAGGTGATTAGGCCACCCTTGCTGCCGGCTTCGAGCTTGGCGACGCCGGCGGCGAGGCAAGCGAGCTTGATCTCGATAATGGCGAGCAAGTTCGCGGCTTCGGATGGCAGCGGGCCGAATCTGTCGATCATTTCAGCGGCGAAACCGTCGATATCTGCACGGCCCTGCATCTCGTTGAGGCGGCGATAGAGCGCCATGCGGACGTTCAAATCGGGCACATAATGTTCGGGGATGAGGATCGGCACTTCAGCGGTAATCTGGGGTGAGAAGGCTTCGGCGGGGGGCTTGACGCCGCGCGCGGCGGCTTGTGCCTCGAGGATCGCTTCCTCGAGCATCGATTGGTAAAGTTCGAAGCCGATCTCCTTGATATGCCCCGATTGTTCGTCACCAAGCAGATTGCCGGCGCCGCGCTGATCGAGATCATGGCTGGCGAGTTGGAAGCCGGCACCGAGCGTATCGAGCGCGCTGAGCACTTGCAGGCGTTTTTCGGCGCCTTCGGTAATCTGCTGATCGGCGGGCGTGGTGAGATAGGCATAGGCACGGGTCTTGGCGCGCCCGACACGGCCCCTGATCTGGTAAAGCTGCGCCAGGCCAAAGCGATCGGCGCGGTGGACGATCAGCGTGTTGGCGCTGGGGATATCGAGACCCGATTCGATGATGGTGGTCGATAGCAGCACATCGTAGCGCTTGTCATAAAAGGCGCTCATGCGTTCTTCTACTTCGGTCGGCGACATCTGGCCATGGGCGGTGACTGGCTTGATCTCGGGAATCTGCTCGCGGATGAATTGTTCGATATCGGGCAGATCGGCGATGCGGGGGACGACGAAGAACGACTGCCCGCCGCGATAATGTTCGCGCAGCAGCGCCTCACGCAGCACGACTTCATCGAACGGCATCACATAGGTGCGCACCGCGAGGCGATCGACCGGCGGGGTGGCGATGATCGACATTTCCCTGAGCCCTGTAAGCGCCATTTGCAGGGTGCGCGGGATGGGCGTGGCGGTCAGCGTCAGGACATGGACATCGGCCTTCAGCGATTTCAGCCGTTCCTTGTGGACGACCCCGAAGCGCTGTTCTTCATCGACGATGACGAGGCCGAGGCGTTTGAACTCGACCGATTTGGCGAGGATGGCATGGGTGCCGACGACGATATCGACGGTGCCATCGGCCAGCCCCTCGCGCGCTGCCTTGGCATCATTGGCGGTGACGAGCCGGCTGAGTTGTCGCACGATGACCGGCAAGCCGGCAAAGCGTTCGGTGAAGCCGGCAAAATGCTGGCGGGCGAGCAGGGTTGTCGGGCAGACGACCGCGACCTGCATCCCCGACAGGGCGGCGGCATAGGCGGCGCGCAGCGCAACTTCGGTTTTGCCAAAGCCGACATCGCCGCAGACGAGGCGGTCCATCGGGCGGCCGCTGGCGAGATCACCGAGCACATCGTCGATGGCGCGCAACTGATCATCGGTTTCGATATAGGGGAATTTATCGGCAAAGGCGGCGTAATTATGCGGATCGACGACCGCCGGCTCGGCTTCGCGCAGGGCGCGAGCGGCGGCGGTTTTGAGCAATTCACCCGCGATTTCGCGAATACGGTCCTTCATCCGGCCGCGGCGGGCAGCCCAGGCGACGCCGCCTAATTTATCGAGGCCGACACCTTCGGATTCGCTGCCATAACGGCTGAGCACGTCGATATTTTCGACGGGTACATACAGCTTGCTGCCGCCATCATAGCTGAGCGCGACGCAATCATGCGGGCGCCGGGCGATCTCGATGGCGACCAGCCCTTCGTAGCGGCCGATGCCATGTTCGCGGTGGACGAGCAGGTCGCCGGGCGTCAGCATCGACAATTCGGCCATGAAGGCATCGGCCTTGCGTGCCGATCGCTTGCGGCGCACCAGCCGATCGCCGAGCATATCCTGTTCGGTGAGCACCAGCAGCGATGATTTGGGCTGGGTGCGGGTAAAGCCATGTTCGAGCGGCACGACGGTGAGCGCGATCTGGCCCTTTGCCGTCAGGCCGAGCGCCGATTGCCAACCATCGGCATCGGCGAGGCCGGTGACGCCTTCATCACCGAGCAGGCCCTTCAAGCGCTCGCGTGCGCCATTGGAATAGCTGGCGAGGATGACGCGATCACCAGCGCTGCGGCGCGCATCGACATGCGCCTTGATCGCTTCATAAACCGGTGGCCCGCCGCTGGCTTGCGCGATGCGTTCGGGGGCGAAATCACGTGCCGGGTCGGCTTCGCAATCGATGGTGTTGCGGGTGCCATCGGGCACGCCAAAGGGCGAGGCGAGATGAACGGCGCGCGCCTTGAGCAGCGCCTGCCATTCATCGGGCGCGAGATAGAGGGTGGTGGGCGGCAGCGGGCGATAGCTGCCTTTTTTGCCCGACAGCGCAGCGGTGCGATTGTCGTGATAATCGGCGATGGCGGCGAAACGATCCTCGGCGACCTTGTCGGCGCCGGCTTCGCGGACGATGACGGCGCCCGCGCCGATATAATCGAACACCGTGCCGAGCCGGGGTTCGAACAGCGGTAGCCAATGTTCCATGCCGGCGAGACGCCGGCCGTCGCTGACGGCTTCGTAAACCGGATCGCCGGTGGCGGTAGCGCCGAAGCGGTCGAGATAGCCGCTGCGGAAATTGCGGATGCGTTCGTCATCGAGGAGGACTTCGGAGACTGGCAAAAGAGTGAAGCCATCGGCAGCGCCAAGGCTGCGCTGGGTGGCAGGGTCGAAGCGGCGCAAGGTTTCGACTTCATCGCCGAAGAAATCGAGCCGCAGTGCGTGGGGTGACCCCGCCGGCATCAGATCGAGCAAGGAACCACGCACGGCATATTCGCCGGCTTCAACGACGGTATCGGTGCGCACAAAGCCGTTTGCGGCAAGCTTCGCCGCGAGCGCGTCGCGGTCGATACGGGTGCCGGCGGCAATGCGCGCCGTCAACGCCCCGACGCGTTCAGGCGGCAGGGTGCGCTGGGTGACGGCGTTGATGGTGGTGACGAGCAACTGCGCCCGCGTCGGCGGCACGGCGAGCGCCGAGAGCGCCGCCAGCCGTTCGGCGGCAACCCGCAATCCGGGCGAGGCGCGATCATAGGGCAGGCAATCCCAGGCCGGGAGGGTGATGACCTCGATTTCGGGAGCGAAATAGTTCGCGGCCTCGGCAAGCGCGCGGGCGCTGCTGTCGTCAGCGGCGATAAAGACGGCGCGGCCGCCACCGTTGCGGTCGGCATCAGGATTGAACGCGGCGCGTGCGGCATCGGCCATCAGCCAGGGCAGGAAACCGGCGGCACAGCGGGCGAGGGTCAGGGGGGAGGTGGCGGCAACAAAGCGGCGTAGATCGATCATTGAAAACCTCTCCCGTTCGGGGAGAGGTCGGACTCGGCGCGGAGCGGCCGGGTGAGGGTGTTTCTTGCGAGGCCGCGCAAAGTGACACCCTCACCCGCTCGCCGAAGTCGGCGAGTCGCCTCTCCCGCAAGCGGGAGTGGGGGCGCTTCAACTTGAATGAAACCGTGTCTAGAGCGTTTTCAGCCAGACGTTTTCGTTTGAAGAATCCATCGCAAGTCACGCCAGCGGCAAAACCATGTTTCCCCGCTGTGGCTACGCCTGTGCAGTGAGCGGGCGGCGACCCAGCCTAAAGCGCCTGAAACAGCGCCCGGCGTGGGCCCATATAGCCGAACAGGAACGCCGCCACCTTGCGCATCTGAATTTCCTCGGCACCTTCGGTGATGCGATAGCGGCGGTGGTGGCGATAGATATGTTCGAACGGCTTGTGCCGCGAATAGCCGATGCCGCCATGCACCTGCATCGCCCGGTCGGCGGCTTCGCAGACCAACCGGTTGGCCCAGTAATTGCACATGGACACCTTGTCCGAAAGCTCGCGTTCGATTTGTTTATGCGCCATCCGGTCCATGTCCCACGCGGTCTTGCGGATCAGCAGGCGCAGCATTTCGACCTGGGTGGCCAGTTCGACCAGCGGCCATTGGATCGCCTGGTTATCCGATAGTGGCTTACCAAATGGCTTGCGGGTGCGAGCATAGCGCACCGATTCCTCGATGCAGTAGTGCGCCGCGCCGAGCGATGATGCGGCCTGGCGGATGCGGTTCTGGTGGACGAACGATTGCCCGATGCCGAGGCCCCGGTCGATCTGCCCCCAATAGCTGTCGTGCGGCACCCAGACGCCGGTGTAGCTGACGCGCGGATGGTCGGTCGGCATGTTGAAGGTCCACAGATATTCCTCGATCTTCACCCCTGGCGCGTCGGCGGGCACGATGAAGCAGGTGATGCCGGTGGCGTCGCCATCCTTGCCCGAGGTGCGGGCGAACACCATGCAGTGCGTGGCGACATGCATGCCGGTGGACCACATTTTTTCGCCATCGATGCGCCAGCCGGCCACACCATCGCGGCTTTCGGGCACGGCGCGGGTTTCCATGAAGGTGGCGTCGGAACCATGGTTGGGCTCGGTCAGCCCGAAGGTCGTGCGCATGGCGCCCGACATGACCCTTTCACCATCGCGGGCATATTGTTCGGGGGTGGCAAATTCCTTGAACAACAGGATGAAAGGGTTGTTGCCGACGATAGAATGTTCGTTTTGCAAATCATTGTGCAGCCCCAGCCCGCGCGCTGCGAGATGTTCGCGGATTACCGCCATGGCGAGGTTGCTACCGCCCTTGCCGCCCATGCTTTCGGGCCAGGCGTAGCGGTAATGTCCGGCCTTGTCGGCGACGCCGCGTGCTTCGGCGAGCAATTCCTCCCATTCGTGCCTTGGAAGTCCGCCAGCGTCCCAATCGGTGCGGGCATGCTCCCGTCGATGATCGAAAAACCGGATATTATCGTCGCGGTTCTCGATCGGTTTGATCTCGGCCTCGATAAAAGCATCGAGCTCGGCCAGATAGGCGACAAGTTCCGGCGGCAGGTTGAAATCCACGGCAATTCCTCAATTGTCTTCGCGTTATCATGGACCGGGTTGCAAGCGCGGGCGACCCCGCAATTTTCGGCAGGTGCCGATGACGAACGGCAATTTGCCACAGCTGAATTTCTCAGCCTATAAATCCTGTAGCGGTAACGAAGGGCGATGCTGTGAAATTATTTTATTCGGTAGCGGCCATGGCCTTGGCGGCCACGTCTGCTGCCGTGCTGGCGCAGGGTGCCGGCGTGACTCCGGGCAAATGGGAGATCGCGGTGACGATCAACAGCGTCACTATGCCGGGTCAGCCCGAAACCATCGCGAAAATGATGACGGGCAAAACCACCAAGGTCACCCACTGCATCACCCCCGAAGAAGCGGCACGCGGCCCGCAGGACATGCTCAAATCGAGCAAGGAATGCAAGTTCACCAAATATTCGATGGTCGGCGGCAAGCTTAGTTCCGAAATGGTGTGCCAGATGGGCAGCGGCACGATGACCGCGGTGAGCAGCGGCAGCTTTACCCCAACCGGCTTTACCGCAACGGGACGATCGGTAACAACCGGGGCAATGTCGATGACAATGACAAGCACCAGCGTCGGCCGCTTGCTCGGCCCCTGCAAGAAATAGGCAAGCCGGATCCCGAGCGGCTCAAGATGGGGACCAATCGAATTGCTGCACGGTGTTATCGGCCGGCATGATGCGCTGTTCGCGTGCGCTTTTGCCGGGTTTGACAAATATGGCTGTGCCGTAACGATCGGCACCACGCGCTACCGGCTGGCAGCGCCGCAGCGACCGGCGATGCCCGATTTACACTCGAGAATTTGACCAGCGTAAATGCACCTGCCCTACAGGCTTGGTGGCTACCATAATCAATACCACTGGCGTTGATGCCAGTGATAGTTTTCAGTTAAAACTTCACAACACGGTCAACTTCGTAAACTTTCAAAGCTATTCGCCGACCAATGCGCTGGCGAAATCGCCGGCTTCGAACGGCCGCAGATCATCCATGCCTTCGCCGACGCCGACAGCATGGATCGGCAAGCGGAATTTTTCCGCCGCCGCGATAAGCACGCCGCCGCGCGCCGAGCCATCAAGTTTGGTCATCACCAGTCCGGTGATTTTTGCCACGTCGCGGAATACCTCGATCTGGTTGAGCGCATTCTGGCCGGTGGTGGCGTCGAGCACCAGCACCGTGTCGTGTGGCGCCGCCGGGCTCAGTTTCTGGATGACGCGGCGCATCTTGGCGAGTTCGTCCATCAACCCGGCCTTGTTCTGCAAACGCCCGGCGGTATCGATGATCAGCACATCGCTGCCCGCGGCCCGCGCCTGCTTGAGCGCTTCATAGGCCAGCCCTGGCGCATCGGCGCCCTGTTCGCCCGATACCACCGGCACGCCGATGCGTTCGGCCCAGATTTTCAACTGGGCGATGGCGGCGGCGCGAAACGTGTCTCCGGCGGCGAGCATCACCGTATAATCCTGCTCGGTGAAACGTCGCGCCAGCTTGGCGATTGTCGTGGTTTTCCCCGATCCGTTGACGCCGACAACCAGGATGACATGCGGGCGCGGAAATGCCGTCACGGCGAGCGGTTTGGCGACCGGCGCCAGTACGGCGGCAACTTCGGCCGCCACCGCTGTCCTCAGCACGGCCTCGTTGATGCCCTTGGCAAATTTGGCATCGGCGAGCCGGCCGCGGATGCGGGCGGCGACGGCAGGGCCAAGATCGGCGGCAATCAGCGCCTCCTCGATCGTGTCGAGCCGGTCATCATCGAGCGGCAGCGTGCCAGTCGCCAGGCCGGAAAGACTGTCACCGAGGCGGGCGGTCGACTGGGTCAGCCCGGTTTTCAGCCGA
>JBBQMB010000094.1:0-11109 GCA_038328515.1 Sphingomonadales bacterium | reverse complement strand
TATCGGATGCCACAGATCAGCTACGTCGGCCTTGAGCCGTGGCGACGCATGACCAGCGCGGGACTGACCGTTGAGGCTGTCATCGACCACCACAACGCCCGTGATGGGCAGCCTGTGCCGGCGGTGGATTTCTATGTGACGCGCTCGGCGGTCACTTCCACGGCATCGACCAATGCCATGGTGCTTTCGGATGAAGTCACCGCGCCGTATCGCCCGGGGGTGTTTCGCGCCACCGTGCCTGTGGGTAGCCTGACGGATGGCGAGGGCGATCTTGGCGCGATCATCTACCCATGGGTCGGCACTGACACCTGGGACACCAACAGCGCCAGTTTCGATACTTTCCCCTGCACCGGCACGCCAAAGCTGTATCCGGTCAACATTGATAGCGATGGCAGCTATGCCCCCGCCGGGGCCTATGTCTCGCATACCGCAGCTACCATCGGCTCGCCGTCGATCGGGCTGGTATCGGCAATGGGGGCCTATGTTCCCGGCACGACGCCGGCCTATGCCAATATCAAGGCGGTTGCCGATGCAACGCGGGCCTATAACAATTCCGGTGCCAGGGCGCGGCCGCATGACGATATGGCCGGGGTGTTTGCGGTTATCCCGTCCGGGGTGACGGTGGGCACCTGGGGGTCTGGCTCGATCAACAGCCTGACGACCTATCCGCCTGGGCTTGGCTATTTTGGTATCATGCCCGAGGCTGGCGCGTCGCGCAGCAACACCGGGCTGACAACCAATCCCCGTGTAACGCCGTCGCGTATCCTGCTATCGGGGCTGGGCATTTTTCCGGGCGCGGCCGGGGGGGCAACGCATATCGTCACTTATGGTGGCGGTGCGGGGGCACCGGTAGTGCAGCCAACGAAAGCCGCAGCGGTCTATACCGTCGTGCGCAACTGCACCGGCACCGGCAACAACGACAATAGTAATCCGGTGTTCTGGCTGCCGGGCTACGCGCACTTTTACGGCAATAGCTTCACCAGCTTTGGCAATAACGTCGTTTCCAGCAATTCTGGACAGTTCAACGGCATGGTGCACCTGCACGGCTGCACGATCGACAACAGCGCCAACAACAGCCGGGCGCAGTGCCAATCGGCCTCGGTGATCGGCTGCGCAGTGCGGGCTGTGCAACTATCGGAGCTTGGCACTGGCGCCGCCCCCGACATTCTGGGGCGTATGGTTCATTCGGTTCGGGCCGATGCCGAGGAAGGCACCATCGCGGGCTTTACCATCGCCACGATCGGGAATAACGGCGCCGCCGCGCGCAGTATCGGCGTGCGCGGTCAAAGCTGGGTGAATGTGCTGCTGCGCAAGACCCGCACGGCAGCCTATACTGCCCTGTCGGTGACGCAGCCGACGATTCAGATCAGCGCCGATTTTTACAGCGGCCCGACCGATCAGCCGCCGATCACCAACGTCAACATTGCCTATATGAGCGCCGCCGGGGGCCGCTGGAACGGCCCCTATAACGAGGCCGCCACGACCCGCGTGGTCAAGGAGCTGCGCCTGATCGGCGTCGCTGCGCACCAGATGAACACCAAGGCAGATGTGTTCGCCGCCGCGCCCGCCGCTTCGGGCAATCGCACCGGCACTTTTGCCTATCGTTTCGGCAATGCGCGCTTTGGTACGGTGACGGGGGATAACAGCGCGAATAATGACGGCACGCCGGGGCCCTCGTCATGGCTTGGCGATGTGCTGCCGCCGCTGGCGCAGAATAATGTCGGCTACGGCAATCTGTGGGCCAACGACACGTCATATCCCGGCACCAACAGCTTTGCCAGCGCCGGGGATTACGCGCCAAAGGCCGCGCTTTTCGAGCGAGTCCCCGCCGAAAGGGCGCCAACCGCGTTCGATCTTTTCGGGCTGGCCCGGCGCAACGATGGCTTTGGGGCTGCCGGCGCGGTCGAGCGACTGGTCGCCATGCTGGCACCGGCATCGGCACGCTCCGGCCAGGTCGCCGGGTCGCCGGGCCGCAGCCTGTTGCTGCCGCTGGTAGCCGCGGGGGCGCGGCAGCCGCAAAACGCTGCGGCAGCGTCGCTGGTGTGGGCAGCCAATCTGGTGGTCGCTCCGGCCCGGTCAGCCCAATCGGCGACGGCGGCGGGGCTGACAATTGCACTGGCCATCGACGCATCGGGCGCCGGACAGCCACACCGCGCGGCGGCGGTATCGCTATCATGGGCGAGCGACTTGTTCCCGGCAGCGGCGCTGCAGGGGCAGCGAGCGCCGCCCGTTGTGCTGGTCTGGTCGGCGGCGCTGCCGCCGTCCGGGGCAACGCTCCCGCACCGTGTCCAAGCGACACTGGTGGCGTCGATCGCGGTCACCAACTGGCTTTTGCCGGTCTCTGCCGATCAGCCGCAGCGCGTTGTGGCCGGCCGGCTTTTCGCCGGTTCGGCCGCGTCTGCCGTCCACACCCTGGTTCCTGACCCTGTCGCAACGACGCTTTTCGTCCCGTAAAAAAAGGAAAAATGACATGCCGAAATTTGCAAGCACCGACGTGATCGATGGCAGCCTGAACATTGTTGCTTCGGCAACGCGAATGGTTGCGCTGAATGGCCAGCCGGCCAGCTATGCCGCCGCCAACAGCGGAAAACTGGTGCAGGTTGATCTTGTATCGGGGGATTTCACCCTGGCAGCAGGCGATGTTTCGGGCCGCAAGGTCAGCATCATGGCCAAGGCCGGACTGGCGGTGATTGCGCCCGGCACGGCCGATCATATTGCCCTGCTCGATGTCGCGGGATCGCGGTTGCTTTATGTGACCACCTGCCCGTCGCAGGCGCTGGTGAGCGGCGGTCTTGTCAGCATCGCTGGCTGGGCGGTCGAAATCGGCGCGCCGGTCTGAACCGGACACTCAAAACGCGTTCCACGGTTCGGGGCTGCGGTTCGGGGTGGCCCCGGGTGGCGGCCCCGGGCGGGGCATTTCAGACAGCGAGGGAGGATGATCGGTGGCGATCTTCTTGAAGGATCCGACGGCAAGTATCGATTTTGCCGTCGACTGGTCGGCCAATGTCGCGGCCGATCGAACGATAGTTGCATCGGTCTGGCAGGTCTTGCCCGGCGGCAGCGGCGCCGTGGTGGTCGAAGCCGCGATCAGCGAACCGCGACGCAGCGTTGCCATACTGTCGGGCGGCCAAGCCGGGCAGGTTTATCATGTCACCAACAAGGTCACATTTTCGGATGGCCGCAACGATGAACGCACGCTTGTGCTGCGTGTGGAGGATCAGTGATGGCGGATTTGACCCTCTCCCTGACCAACAGCGCGCTCGCGGTCAGCCTGGCCGAATGCAAGGCCTATCTGCGGCTCGAGCGTGATGACGATGATGCCCTGCTGGCGGGGCTGATCCGCACGGCGATGGCGCTGTGCGAAGCCTTTACCGGGCAATGGCTGATCGTGCGGGATGGCGAACAGCGGCTGGCCAGCGCGGGGCATTGGCAACGCATCACGGCGCTGCCGGTGGTTGCCATCACCGGCGTTACCATCGCCGGCGTTGCGCTACCGGGAACCGCTTTTGAAAGCGATATCGATGTGGCGGGCACCGGCTGGGTGCGGCTGCGCGATCCGGTGGCGGGGGCAGCGGCGGTTGTCGGCTTTCGCGCCGGACTGGGCGCGGATTGGAACGGCGTGCCCGAACCGCTGCGCCAGGGGCTGGTCCGACTGGTCACGCATTTGTTCACCCATCGCGATGCCGCCGATGCTGGCCCGCCGCCTGCCGCCGTCGCGGCGTTGTGGCGGCCCTGGCGGCGGCTGCGCCTGAACTGAAGGATTGACCATGGCAGATGAATTTGCCGGCGCGCTGGTTGAGCGCGTCGCGATCGAGACATGGGTTGCCGCCCGCGACGATAGCGGTGCCGATGTCGGGGCGTGGCAAGGCGCACGCCAGCGGCTGGCCGCCATCGAGCCCGAAGGCGGCGGCAGCAGCGAAGGCGAGGCGCGCCGGTCGCGGCGGCGCTGGCGGGTGACGCTGCGCCAGCCGGCCGAGGTCAGCCTGACGTCGCGGCTGCGCTGGAATGACCAGTTGCTCGCCGTGCTGGCGGTCGAACGCGACCCGCGTCGCCGCGACCGGCTGGTGCTGCGCTGCGAAGCCCGCGAGCCATGAACGACGCGATCTTGCGCCAGCTCGCGGCGGCAGCGGCGGCCCGGGGCGGCGATGCGGTGGGCGTGGCAGTGCGGGCGATTGCCGAGCGCGCCGGCAGCCTGTCGGGCATTCGCGCCACCACCGAAGGCGACGCTGTGGCGTTGCAGGGCAAGGGCCTGCTGGCCCGGGCCTTTGGCAGTCGCCGCCGTGCCGCCGATCCGCGCCTGCTGGCGTTGACCGCCAATCTGCAATCGACAGGAGAACAGCCATGAGCGCCAGTCTGGCAATGCAGCGGCTGCTGATGCTGGCGTTGACCGGCATCCCCGGTATTTCGGGCGTTTACGATGGGCCGCCGGTCGATGCGGCGCCACCCTATGTGGTGATCGGTGCCGATCTGGTCAGCGACTGGAGCACCAAGACCGAAATCGGCCATGAACATCGGATCGCCATCAATGTCTGGGAGGCGGGGCCGGGCGCGGCGCGCGCCAAGGCGATCATGGGGCTGGTCGAAGCCCGGTTGGTGGCGCTGGCGGGCAGCCGCGATGGCCATGCGCTGGTTTCAACGCGCCTGCTGCGCACGCTGGTGCTGACCGATGCCGAGGGCTGGAGCCAGGGCATCATCGAATTTCGGCTGCGCAGTCGCGCACTCTGACAATTTGGCTTGAAAGGAAAATCACATGGCGATGGAAAAAGGCAGCGCGTTCTTGCTCAAGGTTGGTGATGGTGGCGCGACGCCGGTGTTTACCACGGTGGCCGGGCTGCGCACGACGCAGATGAGCATCAATGCCGAAACCGTGGTGGTGACCAACCAGGGCTCGGGTGGCTGGCGCGAGCTGTTGTCGGGCGCCGGGGTGCGATCGGTATCGCTGAGCGGTTCGGGGGTGTTTACCGGATCAGCTGCCGAAGCCCGCATCAAGGCCAATGCGCTGGGCGGGGTTATCGATGATTACCGGATCAGTTTTGAAAGCGGCGAGACGGTAACGGCGAAGTTCCTCATCACCCGGCTCGATTATGCCGGTGATTTCAACGGGGAACGCACCTACACGCTAGCGCTGGAAAGTTCCGGCGCCGTGGTGACGGCATGACGCTGGCCAATGCGGTGCGCGGCGAGGTGGCGCTTGCGCTCGGGGCCGATACGTTTTGCCTGCGCCCCAGTTTTTCCGCGCTGGTCGCTTCCGAGGCCGAACTGGGGCCGTTGTTCGCGCTGGTTGAACGCGCCGCTGGCGGCGGGCTGATGCTTGCTGAAATGGCGGCGCTGTTCTGGTTCTGCCTCGATGCGCCGCCGGTATCGCTGACGCGCGCAGCGCTGGGTGAACGGCTTGTTGCGGCGGGGCTGGCCAACGTCACGCCGGCGCTGCGGGCCCTGCTGGCGCAGGTGCTGGCCGGACGATGACCGAATTTGCCCTGGCAGCACAGCGCGCAGCGCGGGTGGCAACCGCGCTGCTCGGCTGGCGGCCGGCCGAATTCTGGGCCGCGACGCCGGCCGAATTGCGCACCGCGCTGGGGCTGGACGCGGCGGACAATGCCGCGCCGGCAACCCATGACATGCTGGCCCGCTTGATGAAGGAGTTTCCCGATGCAGGGTGATATGACCGATCTTGATACGCTGGTCATCCGCGTGCGCGCCGATACGGCCGGTTTCATGGCCGGGGTCAGCGATATCCGCCGCGAACTCGATGGCCCGCTGGCGCAAGGTGTCGACCGCGCCGGATCGAGCATCGAGCGTGCGCTGGCGCGCGCCGCAGTAACCGGCAAGTTCGGGTTTGAAGATTTGCGCCGGGTGGCGCTGACAGCGCTTGCCGATATAGCGGCTGGCGCCTTGCGTACCGATATCGGCGCCTTGTTCGGCGGGAGTGGCGGCGGGCTCGCTGGCGCGTTGACCAGCACGATCAGCGGCTTGTTCGGCGGCGTGCCCGGGCGCGCAACCGGCGGCCCGGTTACCGGCGGCAGCCCCTATCTTGTGGGTGAACGCGGCCCCGAATTGTTCGTGCCGACCGCTGCCGGGCGGATCGAGACGATGGCGGGCGGGCAGCGCGGGCCGGTGGCGGTGACGATCAATGTCGCCGCCCCCCGCGATGCCTCGCCAGCGATCATGCAACAGACCGGCGCCCAGGTGGCGCGCGCCGTCGCCCGCGCGCTGGAAAGGGCACAGGCATGATGCGGCACTGGCTGGCCGGCAGCGATGCGCCGGTGCGCACCCGCTGGGGCAAAAGGTTCGAGCCGCGCTATTGGACGGTTGATTTCCCGCGACCGATGATGGCGGCGGTGACGACCGAGGGCGCCGATGCGCTGGTCGTCGATCTTGATTTTTTACGGCGGGGGGATCTTGCCGGGTTGATCTGGGAATCGCGTGATCGCTGGAGCCATCCGTTGCTGGCACTGGCAACCAACCGCGACTATCGCGGCACGACGCTGGCCTTTCGCTGGCGCGCCACTGGCGCTGTGCAGCCGCTCGATGCCATCAACGGCCCGGTGCTGACCATCGAGGGCCGCGATGCCGCCGGGGTGGCGCGCAGCTGGTATGTGCGGCTGTGGAACTATGCCAGCGGCAGCGGCGATAACGCGCTGGTGCAGCTTGATTTCGACCGACTTGATGGCGGTTTTCTGCTGCCGTCCGAGGCCGATCGGGTGTTTGCCGGCGATATCGACCGTATGTTCATTTCGTTGGTGCCACCGGGCTATGATGGCAGCGATGCTCCGTTGGCGACGCCGGTGGCGGCGCAGGTGCGGATCGAAGCAATCCGCTGCGACGGGCCAGGCTCGATGCTGCGGATCGGCGATGCCTTTGTGCCGCCGCACCGGCTCCGCATGACCGGCGGTTATGACGACAGTTATAATCAGACCCCGGAACGCCTGATCGAAGCGATTTACGCGCTCGGTTACCGCGATCTGCTGGTCCATTATGTCGGCATGAGCCATTTTCCGGGCCTGCGCTGGGATGCGGCGGCTATGGCCTATCTTGCCGACCCGCTTGTGCCGTTGTGTGCGTCTGCAATAGCCTGGCACCGGGATTTTTTCGCGCGGGCGATGACGCTGGGCCTGGCGCCGGTCGTGTCGCTGTCGTTCGAACTGCTCGACCAGCATTGTCCCGCCGCCTGGGCGCAGCGCGCCGCCGACGGGAGCCGAGCCGCCACCGGTTATACGCCGCCCTCGACGCTGTTGTCGCCGGCACATGATGGCGCCATGGCCTGGTTGCAGGCCGTCGCCCGGGTGTTTACCGGGATTGCCACCACAGCCGGCGCGCCGCCGCGTTTTCAGATCGGCGAACCATGGTGGTGGGTCGGACCGGATTGGCAGCCGTGTCTTTATGATGCCGCATCGCTGGCGCGCCATGCTGATGAAACCGGCGCCATCGCGCCGGTGATCAGCGATATTCGTGCCTCAATCGGTGCCGATGGCCGGGCGTTTCTTGACTGGTGTGGCGGCATGCTTGGCCGGGCGACGCTCGCGCTGCGCGATGCCGTGCTTGCGGATTTTCCCGAGGCCGAAACCTTGCTGCTGTTTTATGCGCCACAAGTTCTCAACGGCGCCGCTCCGGAATTGATCAGGGCCAATCTGCCGCTTGCCTGGGCGCACCCGGCTTTTGATGTGTTGCAGCTCGAAGATTATGATTTCGTGACCCTCGATGATTTTGGCGGGCAGGCGCGGGCGCGCGCCGCGATTGGTGACCGATTGGGTTACCCGCTTGATCGCCAGCATTATTTTTCGGGGTTCGCGGTGGTCCCGGCGGATTGGCGGCCGATTGCGGCGGCTGCTGTGGCCGCGCTCGGGCGCGGGGTTGCCGAAACCTTTGTTTGGGCCTGGCCGCAGGTGGCACGCGACGGGTTCACCGCTTTTTCGCTTGATGCTGAAGGAGATGACGCCGTGACCGCTTTTCATGATGTGCTGTTCCCCCTGCAACTTGGCTATGGGGCGGCCGGCGGCCCGGCTTTTTCAACCCAGATCGTCGTCACCGGATCGGGCCATGAGCAGCGCAACAGCCAGTGGAGCGACGCGCGTCTGAATTATGACGCCGGCGTCGGGCTGCGGTCCGAAGCCGATCTGGGTGTCTTGATCAACTTTTTCCGCGCGCGGCGTGGCCAGGCGCATGCGTTCCGTTTCAATGACCCCCTCGACAATAATTCGGCGATGCACGGCAGCGTTATCATGGCGGCTGACCAGACACTGGGTTTCGGCGATGGCGGTATCACCCGATTTCCGCTGATCAAATGTTATGGCGAGGGCGATGATCCGCAGCGCCGCCGGATTACACGGCCGGTGACGGGCAGCGTCAGGGTGGCAGTCGATGGCGTCGAGCGCAGCAGTGGCTGGAGCCTTGTTGACGGCGGTCATGTCGATTTCGACGAAGCGCCGCCGCTGGGTGCCACGGTCAGCGCCGGTTTCGCTTTTGATGTGCCGGTACGTTTTGCCACTGATCGGATCGATGTTTCGATTGCCGGCTGGCGGGCCGGTGAATTGCCGACAGTGCCGCTGGTCGAAGTGCGCGAGGATTGATGCCATGGCGAATGCTTTCCAGGAACTCGGATCGCGGCTTGCGGCTGATCTCACGACACTCGCCATATGTTGGCAGATCATCCGGTCCGATGGCGTTGCGCTGGGCTTTACCACCCATGACCGGTCGCTGCTGGTTGCCGGGATGGCGTATGAAAGCGCGCCCGGCATAACGCCATCAGCCGTGGTGGCGAGCGATGGGCTGGACGTTGATGTCATGGACGTCGCCGGTGCACTCAGCGCCGATGCGATCCGCGCGACCGATCTTGCGCAAGGGCGGTTCGATGGGGCCGCGGTGCGCATCTTCATGGTCGATTGGCAAGAACCCGATGCCGGTCAGCAATTGCTGGCGGGCGGCCGGTTGGGCACCGTCGATGCCGGCACCGGCCCCGATGCGGGCTTTACCGCCAGCCTGCGCGGATCGACGGCGCGGTTTTCGGCGACCTTGATCGAAAGCTGTTCGCCCGAATGCCGGGCTGAACTGGGCGACCGGCGTTGTCGGGTGGCCATGCGGGGTCGAACGCTGCGGACCCGTGTTTTGGCCAGTGCCGGGCACAGGCTGACCTTGGCTGGCATCGAAGACGATACGATCGATCAGTATATCGAAGGGGGTTTTCGCGTTCTGGAGGGCCGTTCGGCCGGGCTTGAAGGGCGCATATTGGCGACCGATGGTTCAGCGATGCTGGCCGACACGCCGGTCGCCATGCCGCCAGGCACGCTGGTGCAGTTGTGGCAAGGCTGTGACAAACGCTTTGCCACCTGCGTCGGGCGTTTTGAAAATGCCGCCAATTTTCGTGGTGAACCGCATGTGCCGGGCAATGATTTGTTGACCCGCTTCGTCACCGCCTGATCGCAGGAGCAACCCAACATGAACGAAGCAATCGCGCCGGGCCTTGTCGGCGACGCGGGGCCGACGAGCGCCGGCCGCGACAGGCTGTGCATTGTTGCCGCCGCTCGCGCCTGTGTCGGCACGCGCTTTCGCGCGCAGGGCCGTTGTGCCGACACCGGACTTGATTGTGTGGGGCTGGTACTGGTGGCGGTTGGCGTCGATCCGGCCGTGGTTCCCGCTTATGCGCTGGGCGGCGACCATGCCGACCTGCTCGACGCCGTGTTGGTCAAGGCTGGTTGCCACCGTGTCGTGACAGCGCTGCCCGGCGACATTCTCGTCCTGGCTCCGGTGCCCCGGCTGCGGCATCTGGCCATTGTGACAAATGACGGCGTGATTCAGGCCCATGCCGGGCTGGGGCGAGTCGTTGAAGGGCCGCCTGATCCCGATTGGCCATGCCTCGCGGCCTGGCGTGCTGCAGGAGCGCACTGACGATGGCGACTTTGGTATTGGGAACCGTCGGCCGCGTGCTTGGCGGGCCGATAGGCGGTTTGATCGGCACGGTCGCCGGTGGACTTGTCGACCGCAGCCTGTTCGGCGGTAGCCGCGGTGGCGGGCGGCTCGCAAATCTCGAGGTGCAGAGTGCCGCTTATGGCGAACCGATTTCAATAATCGTTGGCCGGATGCGCGTCGCCGGCAATCTGGTCTGGTCAAATGGCATTGCCGAATCCGCGAGCGGCGGCGGCAAAAGCGGTAGCAGCGGCTACAGCTATTCTGCATCGTTCGCGGTTGCGCTCACAGCCGGGCCGATTGCCGGCATCGGCCGGATATGGGCGGACGGAACGCAGATTTGCGACAGTGCCGGCGAATTTGCCAGCCCGGTGACGATGCGGCTGTATACGGGCAGCGAAGTCCAGACTGTAGACCCGTTGATTGCTGCAACCGAAGGCAGTGCGGCGGCGCCGGCCTATCGCGGCATTGCCTATGTCGTGTTCGAGGCGTTGCCGCTCGCCGACTTCGGAAACCGCATTCCCAACCTGACGTTCGAGATTATTGCCTCCACGGCGGCAATCGACATGGGGGATGTCGTGCGGCGGCTGGCGGACAGCGAGGACGGAACCGTGGTTGACGTTGGCGGGCGCTTCACGTCGATCACGGGCCATATCGCGGCGCGCGCCGGCAGCATTGCCGATAATCTGGCGCCTTTGCTCGCTATCTCGGGCGCTGCCGTGGTGAATGGGGCAGGGCTGACCATTGTCGGCGGCACCGACGTTGCGCTTGATGTGCCCGATGGCGATTTGCACGCGCGACAACCCGATGGTCAAAACGCGCAAGACCGGGCGATGCGACAAGGCGGCGACCTTGCGATCAACGCCATCGAGTTGGGCTATTATGATCCCGATCGCGACTATCAGGCCGGCTTGCAGCGGGCGCGACGTAGCGGGGCCGGTATGCTTTCAACGCGGCCGTTAAGCAGTGCCATGACGGCCGCGACTGCAAAGCAGCTGGCAACCGCTGTTCTGGCGCGAAGCGAGGCCGGCCGGGTCCAGACAAGTGCCCGGCTGCCGTGGCGCCATGTTGGCATCCGCCCTGGAACTCAGGTCCGTTTTTCGAACGATGGCCAGGTCTGGCGCGTTCGCAAGGCGCAGTTCGAAGCCTTTGTCGTACAGTTGGACCTTGATCGAGTTGATGTTGCGGTAGCCCAGGCGCGTGCGGCCG
>JBBQMB010000093.1:0-11178 GCA_038328515.1 Sphingomonadales bacterium | reverse complement strand
GCTGCCGAACGCGAACGATAGACGCCATCGATGAACACGCCGACCGAAGGCTCGATCCCGGCGTTGTTGGCGCCGTTGCCAAAGCCGCGGATGATGAAATTGGTGTTGGCCGAGCTTTGCAGCTGGTTGACACGCAGCGATGGGACGAGCGTCTGCAAATCCTTCAAATCGCGGATCTGCGACTGATCGAGCTGGGCCCGGCTGGTCACCGACACTGAAATCGGCGTGTCCTGCAGCGTGGCGGTGCGCTTGGAAGCGGTGACGATGATAAGATTGTCATCGGCGACATCATCTGCGGCTGCGGTCTGCGCCTGGGCGACACCGGTGAAGGCGATGAAAGCGATCGAGGCCAACAGGCTGGCACGGCGCAGGGACGAGGTGGTAGTCATGGAAGTCCTTCCCAAGATTGAAGTGTTTATGCGCTGCAGTGAATCCGCAGTCGAAATTTTGGAAGCGGGAATAACGCCCGATTGCCGAATATTCGTTCAGAAAAAACTCAAATGCACCGTTCACCGGACGACATCGACCGGCAAGAGAAAGCCGCCAACACAGCAGATGGGGGAACCGGCGTACGCGAGGCGTTTCTCATCAAAGCGCCCTGCCAGCAAAGTGGCTAACTGACAACCTTTCAGCTTGGCTAACGCTGCAATATGTTGGCCAGTGCGGCACATATAACACAATCGCGCTGCTTGACTTCGGCGTTGCGTGCCACACTGTGCCGCCGTAACGCCATATTGGCAGCGGCTACAAGGAATTGCGGCGTGACGGCGGCTGATGTTTGGGATTTCACCACGCCAAGGACCCGGGTGCGGCCGGCGCTGGTCGGCGATGCCGAAGCCTTGCATGTCAGCCGCGGGCAGATGCCCTATGATCCCCAGAAACGCACGCTCGCCCAGACGCGGCGCCTGATCGCCGCGATGGACCGACGTCCGGTGCGTGATGCCGCCGGCTGGCAGCAGTTTTCCGTGCTCGACGTGCTTTCCGGGGGTTTCCTCGGTGATATTGGCGTCAATTTCGATACGCCGCGTAACCGCCAGGCCGAGATCGGCTTTGCCTTTGCGCCTGCGGCACGGGGGCAGGGCTATGCCAGTGAAGCAGTGGGCGGCATTGTTGATCTGCTGTTTGTCCGCGGGCGCCATCGCCTGATCGCCCAGACCGACCGGCGCAATCTGGCGGCGCAGCGCTTGCTGGAGAGGCTGCGTTTCCGGCTGGAGGCGGTTACGCTGCAAAGCTGGGAGGAAGACGGTCAATGGTTCGACGAAGTCGCCTATGCCAGGCTGGCCAGTGACTGATCCGTCACCCGAGACGGTCGCGGCGCTGCTGTCGCGAGCGGTGGCTGGCGATATCAGCGTGGCGCGCGTTGCGGCGCTGTCGGGCGGCGCGGCATCGGCAACCTATGCGGTTGATGCGCAGCGTGATGGCCAGCCTTGGCCGTTGATCCTGCAATGTGCGGCCGCTGGTGGCGTTGCCGAAGGTGCGCTGCCCAAGGCCGATCAGGCGGCATTGCAAAGCCTTGCCGGGCAACATGGCATCCCCGTTGCCAGGATCATTGCCGTGCTGCGCCCGCAAGACGCGTTGGGCGAAGGTTTTGTGATGGCGCGCATCGCCGGGGAGGCGCTCGCGCCAAAATGGCTCAAGGCCGAAGGCTATGCGGCGGCGCGCGCCGGGTTGACCGTGCAGTGCGCGCAGGTGCTGGCGCGCCTGCACGCTATTCCACTGGCCAAGGTGGCGGCCCTTGCTCTGCCGGGAGGGCGCACCGGCGCTGCGCGCGCCCGCATGTTTGCGCTTTACCGGTCTTTTTCGGTCAATTCGCCGGTGTTTGATCTGGCCTTCGCCTGGCTCGCCGAACGCTGCGGCGATGCGGAACCTGCCGCGATCGTCCATGGCGATTTTCGCAGCGGCAACTTCATCATCGATGCAACAGGGCTTGCGGCGGTGCTCGATTGGGAGCTGGCGCACCTGGGCGAGGGCGCCGAAGACCTTGGCTGGCTGTGCGCCAACGCCTGGCGCTTTGGCATCTGGCAAAAACCGGTGGGTGGCTTTGGTGAACGCGAGGCGTTGTATGATGCCTATGCGGCGGCCGGAGGCGCCCGGGTTGACCGCGCCCGCGCGCACATGTGGGAAGTGTGGGGCACCCTGCGCTGGGGGCTGGCATGCCTGCAACTGGGGCACGACCATGTTTCGGGCCGGGTGCGATCGGTCGAGCGCGCCGCGATTGGCCGGCGGGTGTCGGAGGTCGAGCTTGATCTGCTCCATCTCATTCGCTTCGGAGACATTTGATGAGCGAGCAGATCGACGCGGCGACGCTGGTTGAAGCGGTGGCGGCGTTTTTGAAATCCATCGAAGCGGACTTGTCGGGGCGCCATGCCTTTCATGCCAAGGTGGCAGCCAACGCCCTGGCAATCGTTGCGCGCGAGCTGGTGCAGGCACCGCAAGCCGCTGAACAGGCGGCGCTGGCCGGTTATCTGGGGCATGAGGCCGGGCTTGATGCCCTGCGTGCCGAGCTTTGCGGGCGGCTGCGCGCCGGGCAGTTGACGCCGGAAACGCCGGGGCTGCTCGAAGCCTTGAGCGCGGCGGTGATAGCCAAGGTCACCGTCGACAATCCGCGCTATGCGACGCTGGCCCGGATGCAGGGCGCGTGATGACGCGGCGTGTGGTGATGGCGGGCACCGCCGCGCTTGCGGCTTTGCCGGCTAGGGCGGCACCGCTGTTGACGGGCGCGCATCTGCGACCCGATCGCGAGCTGATGGTGGCTGTGCCGGGCGGGCGGGTCTATGTGCGGATCAACGGTGATACTGGCAATGGCAAGCCGCCGCTGGTGATGCTGCACGGCGGCCCGGGCAGTTCGCACTGGTATTTCCTCAGCGCCACGGCGCTGGCCGATGATCGTGCCGTCATTCTTTATGATCAGCTCGATAGCGGGCGGTCGGAGACGCCCGATGACCCGGCCAATTGGCATGTCGAACGCTTTGTGGCCGAACTCGAAGCCGTGCGCACTACGTTGGCCGTGCCGCGCTGGCACGTGCTGGGGGCGAGTTGGGGAGGCACCATAACGCTCGAATATGCCGCGCGCCGGCCGGCGGCGCTTGCCGGGCTGGTGCTGCAATCGCCACTTGTGTCGACCGAGGTCTGGCTCGCCGATGCGCGGCGCTTGAAGGATGCGATGCCACCGGCGGTGCGCGATCTGCTCGATCGCTGCGATGTGGCGGGCGCTGCGCCACAGGCGGATTGCGACGCTGCGACCGAGGCGTTTTATGCGCGCCATGTTCGGCGCTACCCGCCGTCGCCCGACATCGCCGCCTATCGCGATGCCCTGCCGCGCAGTTTCAGCCCCGCTATCTACAATGCGATGTGGGGGAGGGCCGAATTCACGGCGACAGGTACGCTCAAGGATTATGACGGCCGGCCGTTGCTGGCGCGGCTTGATGGCCAGCGAACGCTGTTCGTGGCGGGGGAATTTGACGAAGCGCGCCCGGCGACGGTGGCGGGGTTCGCGCGGGCTGTGCCGGGGGGCGCGGGGTTCGAGATGGTGCGCGGTGCAGCGCATTCGGTGATGAATGACAATCCGGCGGCGTATGTGGCGCTATTGCGGGCGTGGTTGCGGGCGCAGGACTGACGCCCTCCCCGTTCACGCAAAGGCGTCGCCGACGGCTGCGGGGAGGGCGACTCGCGAAGCGAGCGGGGTTGGGGGTTCGCCAGTGGCCGCACGAGTACCCCCACCCCGCTCAGGCTGCGCCTGAGTCGCCCTCCCCGCAGGGGGGAGGAATGGGTTTCAGCCCGCCAGCAGCTTCGCTGCCAAGGGTGCGTAGTAGGTCAGGATGCCCGAACAGCCGGCGCGTTTGAACCCCAGCAATGTTTCGAGCACGGCGCGGTCACGGTCGAGCACGCCAGCCGCGACGGCAGCTTCGAGCATCGCATATTCACCCGACACCTGATAGGCGAACACCGGCACATCGAACCGATCGCGCACGGCGCGGATGATGTCGAGATAGGGCATGCCCGGCTTGACCATGACGCTGTCGGCGCCTTCGGCAATATCAAGCTCGACTTCGCGAATGGCTTCGCGGGCATTGGCCGAGTCCATCTGATAGGTTTTTTTATCACCCTTGAGATAGCCGCCAGAGCCCACGGCATCGCGGAACGGGCCGTAAAAGGCCGAGGCATATTTCGCGGAATACGCCATGATCTGGACCAGATCAAAGCCTTCGCCTTCAAGCCCGGCGCGGATCGCGGCGATGCGGCCGTCCATCATGTCGGATGGGGCGATGACGTCGCAACCGGCGCGGGCCTGGTTGAGCGACTGGCCGACGAGGATTTCGACTGTGGCATCGTTCAGAATGCGGCCATCATCGTGGAGCAACCCGTCATGGCCATGGCTGGTATAGGGATCGAGCGCAACATCGGTAAGCACGCCGAGTTCGGGCGCCGCATCCTTCAGCGCGCGGATCGCCTGACACACGAGATTATCCGGGTTGAGCGCTTCTTCCCCGCCTTCGGTGCGCAGGTGCGGCTGGGTGTTGGGGAAGAGCGCGACGCAAGGAATGCCCAGTGCGACCGCTTCACGCGCTGCTTTGGCGAGATTATCGACCGAGAGGCGATTGACGCCCGGCAGCGTCTTGACCGGATCGGTGACATCGCGCCCTTCGGTAACAAAGATCGGCCAGATCAGATCGGCGGGCGCCAGCGTATTTTCAGCGTGCAGCCGGCGGCTCCACGGGGCGGAACGGGTGCGGCGGAGCCGCGTGGCGGGGAAGGATGCAGTCATCAGGCCGGGATAGCGGCTTGGCGAGCGCCTGTCAGCCGTCAATCAACCGAGACGCCGCCAAGGCTGGCCGACAGGGCGGCAGCTATCCGCCGCCGCGCTTCTGCGGTGATCATCTTGCGGTGCGGGTGATCACCTGGGTCAAATGGTTCGAGAAACCGCACCATGACATCGAAAGTGCCGTGGCGGCTGAGTACCCGCCAGGCGTTTTCGGGCGCGGTTTCTTCGCCAATCCAGGCGAGGCTTTTGCCGGCTTCGTCAAAATCCAGCAGCACCGGCTGGATGACCAGTTCGCGATGATGGCGGGGCCGATCGGCGGCGGGGGGCATCAACACCGCAAACAGCGGCGCCTTGAAGGGCAACAGGCTGCGGCCATCGGTGGTGGTGCCTTCGGGAAAGATGGCGACGGGCTGGTGCGCCGCCAGCGCCGCGCGCAGTTCATCGACTTGCAAGCCGACCGTCATGCGATCGGTGCGCGAAATGAACACGGTATGGTTGAGCCGGGCCAGCCAGCCAATGATCGGCCAATCACGGATTTTGTTCTGACTGACGAACGCCGTGCCGGTTACGCCGCCAAGGATGCAGATGTCGATCCATGACAGGTGATTGGCGACATAAAACACGTCATGCCGGCGCACGGGCCCGGCGGTGGTGACTCGCACGCCACAAGCGCGCGCGGCAACGGACAAAAAGCGTTGCGACCAGGGTGACGGCACGCCGAATGACCGCCAGAGCAAGTGCAGCGGCACATAGAGCGCCACCGCAAGCAACAGCCAGCCGACGCGAAATGCGAGGCGCATCGTGCCCGGCGGGTCTCCCGCAAAAGTCCGGATGACCGTACGCGTGCGGGTAAAGAAGGGAGCTGAAGCTACCCGCGCGCTCGACATCGGAGGCGCCTAATGCCCCGCCGGCCCTGCTGGCCCTGTGGCCCTTGCCGGCCCAGCCGCCCACGCCGCGACATCGCCGGCGACGCGGTTGGCCGCGCGGTTGAGCGAGGCCGCAACCGCGACCGGACGCTGGTCGGTGGCGGGTTCACTGGCATCGAAGCGGCGCAACAGAAGCGCCTGGGGCGCCCGCGGGTCGGAAAGTTGGGCATCATAACGAACCCGGACAATCGGCTGGCCGGGGTCGCGGACATCCAGCCCGAATTCGCGCAAACTGCCGGTCAGCCGCCGTGCCGGGGCCAGGTTCGATTGGCGTACGTCGATTATCGGGATGCCATTCGCCGCCAGCGTATCGGCCAGCACGCGCTGGAACTGGCGATTGGGCTGTTCGGCCCAGGTCGCGCCGACAAGATAGGTGACTTCGCTGGCGCTTGTGGTGACCGGCAGGCGCAAGGTTTGCAACGTCGCCGGCACGCCTGGCAGTTCAACGCCCATGGTATCACCCTGGCGCGATGGACCGTCATAGCTGCGCGGATTGACGGTTGCGGTAATGGTCAACAAGGATTGGGCGGCCGGCGCGTTGCCGCCAATCTGTACCAGCGGCCCACACCCGGACAACAGGGCAAGTGCCAGAACGCCGATCTGGCCTGTGCGAACGGTCATTTCGCAGTCTCCGGCTTTTTGGGAACATAATCGGGCAGCGGCCGCCCGCCGAGCAAGGCGCCGGCAGGGTCTTCGTCCAGCTTGGCCGCAACAGCGCCGAGGCTGCCGGTCAGTTCGCGCAAGTCACGGACCAGGCGGTTTGCTTCGGGCAAGGTTTCGGTGCTCAGCGTATCGAGTCCCGGCTTGGCGGCAATCGTCAGCGCATCGATGCGCTGCAGCGTTGTTTCGGCGGTCTTGATTGTGTTGCGTAATTCGGTGATCAGCGGCTTGCCGTCGCTGGTGAGCACAGCACTGGTATCGGCGGCGAGCGCATCGATTTTTTTCAATGTGGCCGTGGCGGCGCGCAACGTATTGCGGGCTTCGGTAATCGTTTCGGCAATTTCGGGGGCGCGGTCGGCCAGCGCACCCGAGGCTCGATCGGCATTTTTCAGGATGCCAGCAATTGATTCGCGGTTCTGCGCGTTCAAGACTTCGGCAAGTCGTTCAGTCAGTTTGGACGCATTATTGAGCAGCTCCGGGGCATTGGCCAGCAAAGCGCCAAAGCCGCCGACCCGCGACGGGATGACGGGCACCCCATAAGGGCCCTTTTCGACAATCGGGTCGCCGCCTTGCATGGCGCCAGAGAGCGAAATCTGGCTGACCCCGGTGAAACCAACGCCTTCGACAACCGCGGTCGTGCCCTTCAACACCGGTACGTCATCGGCAATGGTGATGCGAACCCGCACGAATTGTGGCGTATCGGGAAGCAATTTGATCACTTCGATTTTGCCGACAGGCACGCCGTTGAAGGCTACCGGGCTGCCGACGGCGAGGCCGTTGATCGATTGCTTGAAGAATATGTCAAAATGCTGGTCGTCCGATCCAGAAAAGCGGGCCAGCCAGATAATACCGATAAACATCGCGACGACGAGTGCGACGACCACAGCGCCGACGATGGCATAGTTGCTGCGCGTTTCCATCAGGCGGCTTTCACGGGTTTGGGCGCTGCAGAATGCGCGGCGCGACCGCGCGGCCCGGCAAAATATTCATGGACCCATGGGTGGTCGAACGCCAAAAGTTCATCGATCGTTCCCACCGCCAGCACTTTCTTGTCACCGATAACGGCAACTCGGTCGCAGATTGCGTATAGCGTGTCGAGATCATGGGTGATGAGGAATATCGTCAGCCCCAGCGTTTGCTTGAGGACCCGGATCAGATCGTCAAATGCAGCAGCCGAAACCGGATCAAGTCCGGCGGTCGGTTCATCGAGGAACAGTAGCGGTGGATCGAGCGCCAGCGCCCGCGCCAGCCCGGCGCGTTTTTTCATCCCGCCCGATAGTTCCGACGGATATTTGGGCCCAGCTTCGGCTGGCAGCCCGACCATGGCAACCTTGTAGCCGGCAAGTTCCGCCATCAACGGCTCGGGCAGGTCGAGAAATTCGCGCATCGGAACCTGAATGTTTTCAGCAACTGTCAGCGACGAAAACAGCGCGCCTTCCTGAAACAACACGCCCCAGCGCCGGCGCAGATCCTTGGCGGCAACGGCATCATCGCTGCGGGCGTCATGATCGAGGATGGTGATGTCGCCGGCAGCCGGTGTTTGTAGCCCGATAATGGATCGCATCAGCACCGATTTACCACTGCCCGAGCCGCCAACAACGCCGATGATCTCGCCGCGCGTCACGTCGAGATCGAGGCCATCATGGATAACCTGATCGCCAAAGCGATTGACCAGCCCGCGGACACGGATGACGACATCGGCATCCTCCGCCAATGTGGGAGACAGGTTGGCCATCAATTATAGCCCATTGCCGAGAAAAACACGGCGAAAAAGGCATCGAGCACGATAACCACAAAGATTGATTCAACCACGGCGCGGGTTGTGCGTTCGCCCACCGATTCGGCGTTTCCTGTGACCTGCATACCCTGAAAACAGCCCATCATCGCGATGACGATCCCGAACACCGGGGCTTTTATCAACCCGATGACCATGTCGGAAAGCGGGGTTACTTCCTGCAGTCGCTGGAGAAAAGTGATTGGCGGAATGTCCAGCGCCAACCAGCAGAACAGCCCGCCGCCGATTACCGCCATGACCGCGCCAAAAAAGCCCAGCAGCAAAAGCATAAGTGACATCGCCAGCACCCGCGGCACGACCAGCACTTCGATAGGCGACATGCCGATGGCGGCCAGCGCGTCGACTTCCTGATTGAGCTTCATCGAGCCTATCTGGGCGGCAAACGCCGATGCGGAGCGCCCGGCGACCATGATCGCGGTGAGCAATATGCCGAGTTCGCGCAGGATCGAACGACCGATCAGATTGACAACAAAAACTTCGGCGCCAAAGGCGCGTAACTGCACCGCGCCTTGTTGCGCCACCACGATGCCGACCAGAAACAGCAGCAGACCGACAATGCCCAGCGCATTGACGCCGATGGCTTCGCATTGATGGATGACGGCGTTCCAGCGCAGCCGCCGCCGGCCGGCGACCGTTTGCCCCAGCACGACCATCGTGTGACCAAGAAAAGCGAGAAAGCTGCCGATATTATCGGTCGATGCCACAACAGCAGCACCGATACGGTCCAGTCGGGCAACGATCACGTTGCCAACCGGCGGGCGCGTGACGACGTTGAAATCGTTCGATGCAACTTCGGCGATCAGTCTTTCGGCATCGACAGAGGCGTTTTCAACGGCCGTGGGCACACCGGCCTCACGCCAGGTGGCGACCAGCCGGTGGATGAGCCAGGCGCCCGCCGTGTCGATGCGCTCGATCCCGGCGAGGTCGATGGCCATTGCCGACCCGGACGGCTCGATCGCACGCAGGGGTTCGACGACATCGGCGATGTGCGCGATGGTCAGCCGGCCGCTCACAGCCAGTCGCTGCGCCGTGCCAGGCCCTTGCACCTGTTCAAAGCTGGCTGCACCCATGTGGCATGAGTGGGGCAGGATGCTGCCAGTAGCAAGGGGTGAAGCCGCGTCGCAACGACGGACTTGCCGAAAACGATCGCAGCGTGAAAGAAGCGGGCGTGAAAATCAGCATCTATGACATGGACCGAACGATCACGCGCGGCGGGAGCTGGGGGCCCTGGCTGATGTTCTGGCTACGGCGTGAGGCACCGTGGCGGGCTGTTCTGTTGCCGCTGCTGGCGCTGGCGATGGTGGGGTTTGGCCTGGGAATGATAGATCGCGGCCAGTTGAAGGCGGTCGGACACCGGCTGCTGATGGGCAGGCGCGTGGCGCGCGCTCGGATTGCGGCAGCGGCTGATGCCTATGCTGACCAGGTGATGGCGCAGCGCGTGTTCGCTGGCGCGTTATCGGCAATTGCGGCGGATCGTGCGGCGGGGGCCACGCTCGTGTTGGCGACGGCATCGAACCAGTTTTATGTCGATGCGATTGCCCGGCGGCTGGGGTTTGACGTGGTGCTGGCGACGCCATCGCGGTGGGATGGTGACTGGCTGACGTGGCGGTTAGGCGGGCCTAATTGCTATGGTGCGGCCAAGGATGCGCGGGTGGCGGCCTGGTTGCCCGGGGCAGGGCAGCCGTTCAATTTCACATCAGACCATGAATCTGACCTGCCGGTGTTCGAACGCGCCCTGGTGAATGGTGGCGCGGTCCTGGTGGCCAATCCGTCACCAGCAATGCGGGCGATTGCCGATCAGCGCCGCTGGCCGATCGTTGACTGGGGGGTGTCGGATCGATCGGTTTGGGAGCGGGCTTGAACCGATACCGAAGTTGAAAGCGGGTCGGTGCTGACTTTCGGCGCAACGCCCTAAAGGCAGCGGATCAACTTGATCGAATTGCCTTTGACCAGCCGGAAGGCCTCGGGCTTTTCGCCTGGCCCCGTCACCGTTAGCAGCAACACATTGCCGTGCAATTCACCGGCGAAGCGCGTCAGATGCGCAACATCGTCGGTATCTTCGGCTTGCGCACCGGGGCGGTAGCGCTGAAAAGCGCCCATGACCTGAAAGTGCCCGTGCAAATCCGGTTTGAGGGGCGCGCTGATGCTTCCGGTAGCACAATCGCCATCGATGCGTGCGCCGGTGGCAGTAGCCGTCAGGACCATGCGGTCACCGGCCCAGACGCCTTCGAGCGGTTTTGCCGTCGCGGGCGTCACGGCAATCATGGCCATCACAATCGTGCCAAAAGCAAAAGGGATCAGGCTGGACATCGTCTAGGGCCTCAAGTGCACAACTGTGCTGCGCGGCATCATAGCGATTTTTGACGCGTGCCGACGATTATATTTTTTGAAGCAACTGTCTCAGCCGCAAGGCGCGAACTTCAGGGTTTTTCCGCGAACCAGCGTATAGCTTTTCTTGCTGCCGGCGACGAGCATGGTCAAAGCCATCTTGTTACCATTGACGGTCCCGCTGAACTGGGCGGCGCGATCGGTCGGCGCCAGATCAGACAGGCGATATCCCGATGTCATGGCATTGAAATAGCCTTTGGCAAAAAAACGGCCATCCTTGTCGATGGCGATCGGTCCCATTATCCGGCCCAAATCACAATTATTCTGCAGGATCGACTGGCTATTGGCAGCGCGGAACGAAAAGCCGTCACCGCTCCAGATGCCGGTCAGCATGGTTGGCAGCGGCGCGGCCGAAATCGAAAGCAACAGCAGGAAGGAAAGGCTGACTTGTTTGATCATGCAGCACCTTGCTCGGTCAGCGCTGAAATTGCAAAGCTTCACGCCAACAGAATGCAAAAAGCAGGGGCAGGGCCATTGGCTCCACCCCTGCCTTTCGCAATCCCTGACGGATCAGGCCGTCGCGAGCGTCATGCGCTTGCGGCGAAGCGTTCCGCCAACCACGCCGAAACCGACGATCATCAGCGCCCAGGAACCGGGCTCAGGCACCGCAGCAAGCGACAATTGGGTGATGTTGGTGCCCCAGCGAC
>JBBQMB010000092.1:0-11319 GCA_038328515.1 Sphingomonadales bacterium | reverse complement strand
GATGGCGGATCGGCGGGCACCGACAGCCTGCCGTTGCTGATCGCGCGGCTCGCCGAAATCGCCGGGCTGAAGCGCATCCGCTACACGACCTCGCACCCGCGTGACATGACGCAGGGGTTGATCGACGCCCATGCCGCGATCACCAAGTTGATGCCCTATCTGCATTTGCCGGTGCAATCGGGGTCGAGCCGGATCTTGAAGGCGATGAACCGCGCCCATACGCGGCAATCCTATCTCGCAACATTGGAAGAACTGAAAAGGGTGCGCCCGGACATCGCCATTTCGGGGGATTTCATCGTCGGTTTTCCGGGTGAAACCGAAGCCGATTTTCAGGATACGCTGACCATCGTCGCCGAAGTCGGCTATGCGCAGGCCTATAGCTTCAAATATTCGCAGCGCCCCGGCACCCCGGCAGCAACCATGGCCGATCAGGTGCCCGAAGCGGTGAAGGAAGAACGGCTGGCGCGATTGCAGGCGGCAATCACCGCTGGGGCTTATGCCTTCAACCTGGCCAGTGTTGGCCGCCATACCGAGATTTTGCTCGAGCGCCCGGGTCGCAAGCCCGGGCAATTGATCGGCAAGACGCCCTGGCTGCAATCGGCTGTAGTCGAGATTCCGGGCGCGAAAATCGGTGATCTCGTGGCCGTGGAAATCACCGCCGGCCAGCCGAATTCGGTCGAAGCCCAACCCCTACAAACAGAAAGAGCAGCTGCCTGATGTCGAAAAAGCCCGTGCGCACCCCCGCCGCTGGCGCTGACCGGTCGCGGTCGCTTGGTGCCAGCGACCGCGTCAGGCTCGAGATCGAATTTGAAAAGGCGTATTTGCTCGGGGCGTTGTTCGGGGAGTTTGATCAGAACCTGATCGCGCTCGAAGGCCAGTTGGGGGTTTATATCTCGGCGCGCGGCAACAAGGTGCAGGTCGAGGGCGAAGCCGATGCCGCCGCCCGCGCCCGTGATGTGCTCACCGGCCTGTACAATCGGCTGGCCCATGGCGAAAAAATCGATGCCGGCGATGTTGTCGGGGCGGTCGCCATTGCCGCCGATCCGTCGCTTGTCGGGCTGGTCAGCGCTGATACCGGCATGGCGAATACCGCCGTCATCCGCACCCGGCGCAAGACCATCGCGGCGCGCAGCCCGACGCAGGTGCGCTACATCGAGGCACTGGCGCGCGACCAGATCATCTTTGCGCTCGGCCCCGCTGGCACCGGCAAGACTTATCTGGCGGTGGCGCAGGCAGTCAGCCAGTTGATCGCCGGGTCGGTTGATCGGCTGGTACTGTCACGCCCGGCGGTGGAGGCGGGCGAACGGCTCGGGTTCCTGCCCGGTGACATGAAGGACAAGGTCGATCCTTATCTGCGGCCGCTGTACGATGCGCTTTATGACATGCTGCCCGCCGAACAGGTCGAACGCCGGCTGGCATCGGGCGAGATCGAGATCGCGCCGCTGGCCTTCATGCGCGGCCGCACGCTGGCCAATGCCTTTATCATCCTCGATGAAGCGCAAAACACCACGCCGTTGCAGATGAAGATGTTCCTGACGCGCTTTGGCGAACGCAGCCGCATGGTTGTCTGTGGTGACCCAAACCAGGTCGATCTGCCCAACCCCGGATCGTCGGGGCTCGCCGATGCCGTCAAGCGCCTCGATGGCATCCCGGCGATCTCAGTATTGCGGTTCAGCAGCCGCGAAGTCGTCCGCCATCCCATCGTCGGCCTGATCGTCGATGCTTATGAAGGCCCGCCGCAGGATGGGTGACCGACATGCTGCTGGTTGAAACCGATATCGTCGCGGGCGACTGGCCTGCACTCGATTGGCCGGTGCTGGCCGATGCGGCGGTGCGGGCGGCGCTGGCGCAAAGCCCGCATGGTCATGTTGCCGATGGGGCTATCATCATTGAAGTCAGCGTGCGCCTGACCGATGATGCCGAAGTGCAGACCCTCAACCGCGATTATCGCGGCAAGGACAAGCCGACCAATGTATTGAGCTTTCCGATGGTCCAGGCCGATCTGATCGATGGCCTGGCCAACAGCGATGATGGTGAGGTGTTGCTTGGCGATATCGTGCTGGCGGCACAAACTTGCGCGCGCGAGGCGGCGGAAAAGGGCTGGGCGCTGGCGGATTATGCCCAACACCTCATTGTCCATGGCCTGCTTCACCTGCTAGGCTATGATCATGAACTCGGCGAACCCCAGGCGACCGCGATGGAAGCCCTTGAATCGGCAGCCTGCCATGCGCTTGGCGTGCCCGAACCCTATCCCGGCTAATCACTAGCCATGCCCGACCCCGATAGTAGTAACGATTTCGCTTCGCGATTATGGCGCGGGCTGCGCTTGCTGGTGACTGGCCAGGATCATGAACCAAGCCTGCGTGAGAGCCTGGAAGAAGCCATCGACGATCATGACGGCGACGAGGCGGCGCGTGACGATCTGTCGGCGGTCGAACGCGCCATGCTCAAGAACATGCTGCATTTCGGCGAGCGCGAGGCCGGCGACATCGGCGTGCCGCGCAGCGACATGGTGGTATTCGATGTCGACGACGGCTTTCCGGCGCTGGTCGCGCTGTTCCGCGAAGCCGGCCACAGCCGCATGCCGGTCTATCGTGAGGACCGCGACCACATCATCGGCATGATCCATATCAAGGATGTCTATGCGATCATTGCCGAAACCTTTGATGACGCGGTTTCGTCGCAGCGCTTTGCCGATTTCGCGGTCGAGGGCCTGTTGCGTCCGGTGCTGTTCGTGCCGGGATCGATGCGCATCGTCGATCTGCTCGCTCGCATGCGCGCCGAACGCACCCATATGGCGATGATATTCGATGAATATGGCGGCACCGATGGCCTGGTCACCATCGAGGATCTGGTCGAAGAAATCGTCGGCGATATCGAGGATGAACATGATGAGGCGGTGGCCAGCCTGTTGCTGTGCATCAACGACGGCCTGTGGGAAGCCGATGCGCGACTGCCGCTCAAAGACATGGAAACGCAGCTCGGTATCAGCTTTCACGACGCCGAGATAAGCGATGAAGTCGATACGCTGGGCGGCATGGTGTTCATGCTCGCCGGCCGTGTCCCGGCGCCGGGCGACACTGTCGAGCACCCGGGCGGCTGGCGCTTTGAAGTGATCGATGCCGATGCACGGATGGTGAAGCGCGTGCGGCTGCATGCCCCGGCGGATCTGGTGTCCGCCTGAGCGCGGCGCGATTGCATTTGTCATCCCGGGCCTGACCCGGGAAAGCGCTTTTCTCTGCAAGACCATGCGCGAAGACAACTGGGTCCCGGCTCAAGCCCGGGATGACGGATGCGATCTTTGTGAAAACCAGGTTGAAAATCACCCGGACAGCAAACGGCCGGCGCTTCCTGTTGGAAACACCGGCCGATAAAATTTGCTGAAAAGCGTTATTTCAGGTGGCGGGCGAGATGCTTGTTCATTTCGAACATCGAGCATTCATCGACACCAAAAACCTTTTTCAGGTTTGCATCGGCGACGATCTGGCGCTTGTCGGTCGGCTTTTGCAGGTCGTGCTTCTTGATATATTCCCACACCTTGCTGACGACCTGGCCACGCGGCAGCATGTCCTTGCCGACGATGACGGCGAGTTCTGGCGACGGTGTCAGCGGCTTTTGCAAAGCGTCGATCTTCTTGCCCGCGGGCTTGGCGGCTTCTGCCATAGGTCTCCCCTCTCACTCGCACTTGGCGTCGGCCAACGTGGCGACGCCTTCCTTGCTATGGTCTTGCTTAGCCTAACTTAGCCGTCACGCAACTGTCTCGATACATCTTCGATGGAAGATTCGGCAATTTCGAGGCTTTCCATGTCCTGTTGCACGCCGCGCAGGATGCGCGCGGCGAATTCACGGTGCATCAGGCCGCGGTCATGGCCGGCGGCGCGGTCGGGCACATAGGCTTCGATATCGGCGCGGGTGATGCTGCCCTTGGCATCGAGCAGGCGTTCGACGGTGTCGAGCCGTTCCTTGACGACCGCGACTTCGCCGGCGAGCGCCATGACGATCGACAGGATGCGGTCGCTCGCCGGGTCTTCGAAATATTTTGGCCGCGCCCCTTTGGCGCGGGCGCCGGCACGGGCGATCCAATCGACGCCTGGCGCGGTCATTCCGCCGCCTCCCGCCGGGCTTCGCTGGTTTTCCAGGCGCCATAGGCGTGCCAGACGGCGGCGCGGCCAAAATCTTCGGCCTCGCCTTCCACCGATGGCGGGAAGACGTTGGTATCGACAACGGCGCGCACCTTGGCTTCAAACTGGTCGGCGCGCGGCAGGCCGGCGTTTTCAAGCACATCGTGCATGTCGAAGGCGTGCATCGCCGACCAGAAAGGCTCGTTGTTGTTGAAGGCATCCCAATCGCGCATGAACTGTTCGAACAGCGGCATGTCGGCGGTATATTGCGGCTGTTCGAGGTGGAGCATCAGCCCGCCCGGCGCCAGCACGCGCGCGGCTTCGGCAATGATTTTGGGCAACGCCGTTCCTGATGTTTCGTGGAGGAACATCGTTGTCTGCACCCAATCGAAATAGCCATCGGGGTAACGCGACAGGTCTTCGGCATTGGCCTGGACGAAGCTGATGTTATCGACCCCCAGCGACCGCGCCCGGGCATGGGCGTAACGCAGCACCGGCGCTGCGGTATCGATGGCGATCACTTCGCAATCGGGAAAGGCCTGCGCCAATGGCAGCGCGCTATGGCCGACGGTGGTGCCGATATCGAGAATGCGGCGCGGTTGCCAGCCGGGGCGGGTTTCGCGCGCCCATTTCGCCAGCGCCTGGCCGCCGCCATCCGACAGAGCGCCCATGCCGCCGCCGGTGGTGACGAAGATGCCGCAATCATAATTGGCGCCGGCCGAAACATCGCCAGGCCGTTCCTCGCCGTGGTAGCTGCCGGGCATGCAATGGATATCGACCGCCTTTTGATAGCGCGGGATGGCGATGGCGGAGTCAAGTTCGAGCCCGTCGCCGTTGCCGCTGGCAAGCCGCGCGCGTTCATCGAGCTCATCCAACTGGCGCAGCACGATCGAGCGGCCATTTTGCTGGCGCATCTCCATGTTGTTGCGCTTCAATGCCGACCAGAAGCGATGATAGGGGTCGGCATTCATCGCGCGGCGCACTTCGAAGCGGTCGGCGGGTTCGCGGCCATGTTCGGCGACGAATTTGGGCAGGGCGCGGCGTTCATAGGCCAGCTTGTTGCCCGGCCCGAGCGAGCCGGCGACATGCTTGTTGAGATTGGCGAGGAAATTGAACCGCGCGCGTTCATCATGCGTCGCTTCGGGGAAGACGCCATGCTTGCCGACAGCGCTGTACGGCGGCGGGATATCGTCATGAATTGCCATGGCCGGGCCTTTTCGCAATGGAAAACCGATGGGCGTTGATAGCAGCTGGTGGTGAGATTCGCACGTGTCGCGCGCGGTCAGATCAGCCCGGCGTCGTTCAACCGGGCAATAACCTGTTCCTGCACACGTTTGAAATGGTCGCGATCGGGAATGACCGCTGCGTGGTTGTCGATCAGGCTGTTGGCGGGTTGCACTTGCCCGGCATAGGCGGCAGCGAACAGTTCGAGCCGCTGGCGTGACAGATAATTGGTCATACCGGGTTTGCGGCGCGCGCGGCGCAGGCCGGTGATATCGATTTCGGCAAAGGAAGTGAAGGTTTCGCCGCTGTTCGATTCGGCAAGGACATTGCCTTTCCAATCGATGACCGCCGAATTGCCATCGGCCGACGCCAGCGGCATCGGTGTGCCGCTGATGCCGGCGGTGTTGGCGCTGACGACATAGGCGAGATTTTCGAGTGCCCGCGCGCGGCGCGCGAGCTGTTTATGGGTGAGGTTGGGCGAACCGATTTCGGAAGAACTATGGGTGAAAAGCTCGGCCCCGCGCAACGCCAGGGCGCGAGCGATTTCGGGGTAGAGGATTTCTTCCGACGCGATCGCCGCCAGCCGGCCGATCGCGGTATCGGCGACGGGGAAAACGCCATCGAGGCCGTAGATATCGAGATATTTCGACCAGACATCGTGCGGCGACACCGCATACATCGAATTGAGCCGGCGATAGCGCAGCACGACATCGCCCGAGGGTGCGATGATGAAGCTGGTCTGGAAATACAGGCCGGGAAAATGCGTATCGCTTTCATAGGCATTGCCGGCGAGGAACAGCCCGAGCGACTGGGCGACGCGGCCCAGCGCTTCATATTCCGGGCCCTCCGGCGCAATCGCGGCGCGGTCGGCAAATTCGGGGATCGAAATCCGGCCGGGGTAGGAGGTGAACAGATATTCGGGTAAAACCGCCAGCCGCACCGGGATGCCGCCATATTGTTCGATGAAGACCCGGCTGTGCAGGATCTGCGCGGCCACGGTTTCGATATGCGCCAGCATGGCGGCGCGGGTGGCGGCGCGGTCAGGGGCGCTGGCGACGGAACGCGCCGTCAACTGCATCGCCACGGCGGCATAGGCTGAAATATCGGTCATCGTGCAGGTGCCTTGAATACCGGATATCGCCCCAGCGTCAGCGGCAACAGGCCACCAACGGCAAACAGCCCGATGGAGACGGCGAGCATCGCATCATAGCTGCCGGTTGAATCGCGCACCGCCCCGTAAACGGCGGGCGAAATCGCCGAGCCGATGCCGAAGGGCATGTAGAGCAGGCCATAGATTTTGCCATAATTCGCCATGCCGAAATAGCGGCCGGCCAGATAAGCTATAAGGTCGCTTTCGGCGCCGGCAGCAAAGCCGAGCAGCAGCGCGCCAGCCATCAGCGCGGTGATCGGACTATCGGTGCCCATCAGCAGCCAGCACGACAGTGCCGGCGCCAACAGGATCGGCGCCAGCACGGCAGGCGCCCAGAAACGATCGAACAACAGGCCGGTGATGATTCGGCCAGCAAGGATGCCGACCGCCATCACACTCATCACTGTCGCGCCTTGCGCCGCGGTAAAGCCATGCAGCCCGACGATCTGGATCATGTTGATGAAGACGCCGCCATAGGCCAGCGCCACCAGCGCGATCGATACCCAGATTACCCAGAGCCGGTAACCGCGCACCGCTTCGCCGACTGTCAGCCCGGTCAGATTGCCGTCGGCATCGCTGATCCCCGCCGGACGTTCGGCAACGGTCGGTTCGCGAAACAGCCAGAGCGCCAAGGGAGTCGCGACCAGCAAGGGCAGCAATGCCAGCGTGGGAAAGGCGGCGCGCCAGCCGGTGCCGATGAAGCGGCCGGCGATAGCGCCCTGTGCTATTTGCGGCACAATGATGCCCGCCAGGCTGGTGCCGAGCAGCATGATCCCGAGCGCCAGGCCGCGGTTTTTGACGAACCACATGTTGATGGCGCGGCTCCAGGTGACGGGCGTCGACCCGATGCCGACAAGACCGACAAGCGCCCACAGCCCGTACCACGCCGGCAAGGATGGCGGCATGGTGGCGAACAGCGCAAAGGTGAAGGCAAAGCCGACAAGCGAGCCGATGGCGACCGGGCGCACGCCCCAGCGGTCGCTCGCCCAGCCATAGGCCGGCGCCAGGAACGAGGCGACGAGCCCGAACAGCGTGATGCCCAGGCTGATCTGCAGGAAACTCCAGCCGAGTTCGGCGTGAATGGGTCCGATGACGGCAGGCAGGACGTTGAACGGTAGTGGCGAGGCGCCGCAACCAACGCCGATCATTGCGGCGAACAGGACGCGGCCGCCCTTGCGGAACTCGCTCATGCGGGGGCGGCGGCGCGGTAGATGGTCATGGCCCTCATTACCTGTTCCAAAGCAAGGGCTCGGGCAAAGCCCGAGCTGACGTCAGACGAGTTCGGCGCGCAGGAGCGCGCGCCGCCTCGCTGGCCGGGCTTGCGCCTGTCGGCGCGTAGCTTTCGCTACGCGCACGCGGCACTGCGCCTCAGAACACCCGCTTTGCACGGACCTGCCATGTGCGCGGTGGGTTTAGATAGTTGAAGTTGACCAGGCTCGATTGCGTGAATTGCTTGTCAAAGCAGTTTTCGCACTCGAGGCTGAGCGTCCAGTTATTGTCATCGGTACGCAGGGTCAGCGCCGCGCCAACCTGCCAGAAGCTTTCGGTCAACGACCCCGAAATGACATCGCCGGCAAACGGGTTGGCTGGATAGGTGACGCCGCTTGGCGTGCCGATGCTGCCTGTGAAGATCGTGCCATTGGCAGTGCCGGTTTCAAGGCTCGACCGGTACAGGGCATTGACCGATGGGGTAAGAATGACGCCGGCCGATGGGATCTGGAAGTCATAGGAACCGCCAAAGGCGATGCTGAAATCGGGCGTGCGCACCGGGGTGGCGATATTGCCATTGGCGTCGATGATGCCGGCAGCGCAATCGGGCGCGTTATTGGCACCGGCACCGAGCGGCACGCGCCGCGCCGCGAGCTGCGCCTGACAGTCAAGCTGCTGCCGACGTACGGATTTGACGCCGTATTGATTGGGCAGCAGCGTGTCGCTGACCTTGTATTTGTCATTCTGGTAGCCGGCGTTGGCATAGAGCGTCAGGCCGCGCACGGGCACAGCGCTGATTTCGACTTCAAGGCCCTTGTTCTGATAGTCGGCGAAGTTCTGGGTGATGAAGGTCACCCCGCCGCTGACCGGATCGACAAACGCCGACGGCGTCTGCAAGTCCTTGGTTTCCAAGAAGAAACCAGTGACGTTCAAACGCAGGCGGCGATCGAACAGCTCGGTCTTGGCGCCGAGTTCATAGCTCCACACCTTTTCCGGATCGAACGGCAGCAGCGTCTGGGGCGTCGTCCCGCGCGCATTCCAGCCGCCCGATTTGAAGCCGCGCGTTGCGCTGGCAAAAAACAGCATGTCGTTGTTGGGTTTGTAGTTGAGGGCAAAACGCGGCGTCCAGATCTTGGCGCGCTGGGTCGTCGGGATCGCCAGCCGGCCCGATGGCAGGTTGACCGCGAGATTGGCCGTGGTCAGGCAGGTCGGTAGCGGTGCCGCGCAAATGGCCCGGTTATCAAAAATGCCGATGGTCTTGTCTTCATCGGTATAGCGGATGCCGGCGGTCAGCTTGATCTGGTCGGTGGCGTTGAAATCGGCCTGAAAATAACCGGCCTTGGCGGTTGCGGTGTTGACCAGCGTGCGGTCGGCGAGCACGACAGGAAGCCCGACCGGCCCCGGAATGCCGAAGATCGGCCCGAGATTGAAGATATCGGCAAAATCAGTGGTGTTGTTTTCCTTGAAATAGAAGAAACCGGTGACGAACTCGACCCGCCCGTCGAGCACTTTGCCGTTGAGCTTGAATTCCTGGGTGAACTGGTTGTGCTTGCCATCATTGGTGATGACAAACCCCCCGGCCGGATAACCGTTGGCGACCGGGAACGGATTGGCAACGCTGGGCAGGCCGCGGCCATCGGCGAAATCGAGCAGGAATTGCTGCTTGAGGTTGATGAAGCCAGTGATGGCGTTGACGGTGAAATCATCCCCCAGCGCCCATTCCATGTTCGATGTGTACATCTGGGTGTCGGTGCGGTTGCCCAGCGCATAATTCCCCTTGCGACCCGAAATTCCCAGCGTTGAAAACGGATTGACGGTGCCCGGGCCATAGCTGGTACGCACGCCGGTGGAATTGAAGCGGCCGTTGCAATTGGCCGGGTTGAGCGGATCGCAATCAAAGTTGATCAGATTTTCGCCATCGTTGCGGGTGTAGGTGGCAGCGACATTCCAGGTGAAATTTTCGGTGAGTTTCAACTGCACCGCGCCGCGCAGGCCGGCAAGATCGATATCATTGCCGCGATCGCCAGTGCGGTTATTGATTACATAGCCATTGTCGTTTTGATAATAGCCCGACAGCTTGACCTGGATCATTTCATTGAGGGGCAGATCGATCGAGCCGCGCACCATCTTCTTGGCATAGGCGCCATAAGCCGCTTCGAGAAAGCCGCCCAAGGTATCTGATGGCCGCTTCATGATCACATTGATTGCGCCGCCGGTAGTATTGCGGCCGAACAAGGTGCCCTGCGGCCCGCGCAGCACTTCGATGCGGTCAAGATCGAAAAAGGCGAAGTTATTGCCGTTCTGCCGCGACATGTAGATATCATCGACATAGGTGCCGACCGGTGGATCGAAGGTCGCGATGGTTTCGGTATTGCCAAGGCCGCGGATATAATAAGCGTTGGCGGAGCCGAGCCCGGTGTTGTTCGAGCCGAACAGATTGGGGACGTACTGAATCAACTGGAGCGGCGTCGCTATGCCGCGCTGCGACAGCAGATCGGCTGAAAAAGCGCTGACCGCGATCGGGACATTCTGTGCCGATTCCTTGCGACGCTGGGCGGTGACGATGATGTCGGGCAATACTTCGGAATCATTGCTGGCAGCGGTCGATCCGGCCGGCGTCTGCGCCAATGCAGCTGCGCCCGGCACCAGGCCAGCGCAGATGGTGGCGGCGAGCAGGGCGGCGCGGCTGCCCCGATGGATGTTGCGTTGCGTTGCCTTCATGTTCCCAATCCCCCTGTTCGCGACCGGCGCATCGTCCCTCCGTCGCAAGCCTGCCGCAATATCATGCGCGGATTTTGCGCATTTGCAACAGAGTTGTCCGGACAAATCTTTGACAGCCGCTTTCTTGCGCGGGATAGTCTCGTTTGCGCAACAGTCAGGGGCCATCCGTGATGACAGACCAGAATTCGCAATCGCCGCGTCCGGCCTATCTGCTGGTGACGGCAAAGGTCACCGATGGTGCCCGCATGGGGGCCTATTCGCGGGCGCTGGCGGCATCGGGGCTATATGATCGGCATGGTGGCCATTATCTGTTCATGGGCAAGGCGGCGCTGCCGCTGGAGGATTGGCCGGAAGGCACGAGCATCGTCTGCGCCCGCTTTCCATCGCGGGCGGCTGCCGAAGCCTTTTGGTTCGATGCGCAATATCAGGATGATGTGAAGCCGCTGCGCAGCAACGCCGGTGATTTTCATGTCGCCATTTTCGAGGGGCTGTGATGCTCTACGCAACGCTTGTCTACGCGCATCTGCTGCTGTTCGTGCTGTGGCTGGGGGGCGACCTTGGCGTCTTTGTGCTCGGCCAGCATTTCCGCAAGCGCAGCTATTCGCTGCCCGAACGACTAACGCTGCTCAAACTGCTGGTCGCCATCGACATGGGGCCGCGATCAGCCTGGGCGCTGATGGTGCCGATGTCGCTGACGTTGCTGTATGCTGGCGGCTGGTGGGCAGGGCTGCCGATGGCCGTCGTCATCGCCGGTTGGGCGGTCGGGCTGTTCTGGCTGTGGCTGGTTTGGGATGCCCACGCCCATGACATGACACCGCGAGCCGCGCGCGACCGCCGCATCGAAGGCTGGCTGCGGTATGGGCTGACCGCTTTCTACCTCGGGCTAGGCGGCGT
>JBBQMB010000091.1:0-11776 GCA_038328515.1 Sphingomonadales bacterium | reverse complement strand
CGTTATGTCGCGTTGTGCCGTCGGCACTTCACCGCGGCGCTGGCAGGGCAATCGCTCGCAACAAGCGCGCCACTACCGCTTGCTGCAATTGGGTCGACGTTCTAGAAAATTGCCAAAGTATATTGGGGAGACGTCAGCATGTCTGATATTTATGGTCACGAAGCCAAGGCGATCGACGGGCGCCGCGTGTCGCTAGGCGCCTGGCGCGGGCGTGTGCTGTTGATTGTCAACACCGCCAGCAAATGTGGTTTCACGCCGCAATATGCCGGACTTGAGGCGCTGCAAAAGAAATTTTCCAGCCGTGGCTTCACCGTGCTCGCGTTCCCCTGCAACCAGTTCGGCGCACAGGAACCCGGCGACGAAAACGAAATCGCCAATTTCTGCAAGCTTACGTATGACGTTGATTTTCCAATGTTTGCCAAGGTAAACGTCAATGGCGATGCGGCCGATCCATTGTGGCAGGATCTGAAAAAACAGGCCCCGGGCTTGCTGGGTTCAGAGGCGATCAAGTGGAATTTCACCAAATTCCTGATCGACCGCAATGGTGAGGTTGCCGGCCGCTATGCCCCGGCGACCAAGCCCGAAGCGCTGGAAGCCGATATCGAGAAACTGCTCGCCTGAATCAGGCGCTGACGCGGTTCAGGGCCCCGAGACGATGATTTCGGGCAGCGGCATCGGGGCGATTGCCATGATGTTGAGCGCTGGCGACAGCGCCTGCTGGTTGAGCGACAGGCGCAATTGCGGCAGCAACGTCAGCGCCATGCCGGTCAATTTGCCCTTGGGCAGTGCCAGCGCAAGCCGACCAACGCGGCCCGCGGCATCGCAAAAGGCATATTGCGCGTCGAGTGTTGAATAGCTGTTGTAGGTGCGGGTGGTATATTGATCGAAGCTGTTGGCGGCACGGTTGCCATCGGTACGGCGGAAATGGCCGAGCATGACCTGCTGGGCGGAAACCAGTTCGTCACCATGATGCTTCAGGAAGTCATTGTAGTTCTTGACAGTTTTCAGGTAGCCGGAAAACTGGCACTGGAGCGCGGCGACATTCAGCCCGGCGCGCACGTTCCACACCGCATTGGAAGCGGCTTCGGCGGACGTGGGGCTGCGCAGGATAACAGCCTTTGGCACCATGAAACCGCCGGTTGTGGAAGGCGTCACCTCGGCCGGCGGCGCGGCCACGGGTTTTTTGGCGGGGGCCTTGCGCGCGGTTCTGGCGGGCGATTTCTTGGCGGCTGCCGATGCCGGCGGAGCCGCAGCAAAGGCGACAGCCACCAGCAGCGAGATCGTCCAGCCGATTTTCATCTTGAATACCTGATTACGCAAAACACCGGGTCTCCGGGATGGCAAGCCATACCCGGAGCCGGCTTTACTGCCGCAGCGTGGCGGCGAAGTCGAATCAGCCCAGGATGGTACCAAGCTGCATGGCGACCGACATATCGCCTTCCACCTTGAGCTTGCCCATCATGAACGCCATCTGGGCGTTTTGTTTGCCGCTGGCGATCTCCATGAAATCGGCCAGCTTGACCTTGATGGTGCAATCGGTCGCGGCGTTTTCATTGTCGACGATTGGCGGTGTGACCTTGTCATCGATACGGACAACGCCATCATCGCCAAAATCGAACTTCACCGATTTCTTGAAATTTCCGCCGGCGCCGATCCGCGACGTCATCTGATCTGTAATCTCTGCAAGGCTCATTGGTCTCTCCTTCCCCAAAAAAAGGGCCACCTTTCGGTGGCCCTTTCCTAAACTAAGCTGCGACGATGTCGAGCTTACTTCTGTTCGGTGGTGGTCGTCGTGGTGGTTGCATCAGCAGCCGGCGCCATTGCATCAGCGGCAGGTGCATCAGCAGCCGGGGCGGCCATTGCATCAACGGCAGGTGCTTCGGTCGTGGTGGTGGTTTCCACGGTGGTTTCAGCCTTCTTTTCGCCGCAAGCAACGACGAACATGGCAACGCCAGCAACCAGAGCGGCAGTCTTCAGCTTCGAAACGGTAACAGCCATCTTGATCTCCTTTTAGGTGAATCCTGGACCCAGGACAAAGTTGGGTCGGTTCGCCCTTATCCCCCAACCGAGGTAGACATTAGCAGAATTCGATTTTCCCTCAAGGGGCTTCACGACAAGTTTGTTGCAGCCGCTGTCACAGGCCAAATCACGCCCCGGCAAGGCGGGCCAGAAACGCTGGCAGTTGCGCCGCCAGCGCCGCATCGACGTCGCCAAGCGTTGCCGACCGGCCGAGTGCTGCCAGGCTGGTGACCGGTTCGGACAGGCCGCAGGGTACGATACCATCGAAGTGCGAAAGATCGGGCGCGACGTTTATCGCCAACCCGTGAAAGCTGACCCAGCGCCGGACGCGCACGCCGATCGCCGCTATTTTTGCGGTGCCTTTCGGGCTGTCGGTCCACACGCCGATCTTGCCGGGGATGACCCGGGCAGGTACCCCCAGATCGGCCAGCGCAGCGATGATCCAGCCCTCCAGCGCTGCGACATAGGCTCGCAGATCGCGCCCGCGGGCATCGAGGTCGAGCATGACATAGGCGATGCGCTGTCCGGGGCCATGATAGGTATATTTGCCACCCCGGCCGGTGGTGAATACCGCAAAGCGATCGGGGCTGAGCAGTTCGCGCGGTTCGGCACTGGTGCCAGCAGTGTAAAGCGGCGGATGTTCCACCAGCCATATGCGCTCGGTCGCCGTTCCGGCACGAACGGCGGCCACGCGATTTTCCATCGCCGCAACCGCATCGGCATAGCCGGTCAGGCCGGGTTCAACGCGCCATTCGGGCGGGGAAATCATGTGAGCTGCACAACAGGCCGCATCACAAACCGCTGACGAAGGCCCGCAAGTCGGCGAGCAGCAGGTCGGGTTCTTCCAGGCTCGCGAAATGGCCGCCGCGCGGCATGTCGGTCCAGTGCACGATATTGTAACCGCGTTCAGCCATCGGCCGCGGCGGGAACAGCAAGAGATCGTGCGGGAAGCTGGCGACGCCGGTGGGCACTTCGATGCGTCGGCCGTCGGGGATGGAAAATCCGCCTTCGAGGAACATGCCGCGATAGATCCAGGTGGCCGACAAAAAGCTTCGGGTGGTCAGGTAAATCATGATGTTGGTCAGCATCTGATCAAAACTGAACGGCGGATCGCTGAATTTCCCCGGCACATCCGACCAGCCGACGAATTTTTCGGCAAACCAGGCGGCGACCCCCATCGGCGAATCCATCATCGCAAAGCCAAGGCTTTGCGGCTTGGTGCCCTGGAGTTGCAAATAGGCGGTTTCGGCATCGCGAATCGCCATGGCCTTTTGCAGCCAGGCGATGTCGGCGGGGGTTTCAGGGGCCATGTTGGCGCTGCGCAGGCCATAGCCATTGATGTGGAGCGCCGTGATTCGCGCCGAATCGAGCCCCATCCAGCCACCGATGACACAGCCCCAATCACAGCCCTGATAGATGAAATTATCATAGCCGAGCGCGCCCATCAGCGTGTCGTACAGCGCCGCGACCCCGCGCGGGCCGATGGGGTTTTTGGGTTTGTCGGACCAGGCATAGCCGGGCAGCGAGGGCGCGACGACATGAAATGCCGGCTGGGCCGGGTCTTCGGGTTCGGCGAGGCGTTCGATAATCGCATCGAATTCGAGGATCGAACCCGGCCAGCCATGGGCGATGAGCAAAGGCTGCGCATCGGCGCGCGAAGACCGGCGGTGGATGGCGTGGAGGTGGAAGCCGTCACCAACATCAACCCGCACCTGGGGGTGGCGGTTGAGATGTGCGACCGCTGCCGGCCAATCGAAATTTTCGAGCCAATGGGTGCGCAGCCGTTCCATATATTCGCGGTTGGCGCCGTGGCTCCAGCCGGCGTTTTCAGGTTCTTCAAAAAAGCGGAACGCCCCGACGCGCGACCGAATCAGCGCGACTTCGAGCGGTTCGATCGGGATTTTGAATTCGGTGATGGTCATGCGGCGATTCCGAGTTGGCGTTCCAGCTTCTGGCGTTGGCCGATGAGATCGGCGGCCTTTTCGGCGATCATGATGGTGGGCGCATTGGTATTGCCCGACACCAGATACGGCATCACCGACGCGTCGATGACGCGCAGCCCTTCGACGCCATTGACCCGCAGGCTGCCATCGACAACCGCCTTGTCATCGACCCCCATGCGGCAGGTTCCGACCGGGTGATAGATGGTTTCCCCCCATTGCCGCATCATGGCGATGGTTGATTCGCGGTCCTTGCCGGCGGGGCCGGGCCAGGTTTCGCTGATGCGATAATCATCGAACGCCGATTGCCGGCCGATTTCACGCGCCATTTCGATGCCGCGGTACAGGGTTTCAACGTCTTCGGGGGCCGACAGATAGCGCGGGTCGATCGCCGGATGTGCCAGCGGATCAGGGGATTTCAGCCTGATCGTGCCGCGACTTTCGGGGCGAAGCTGGCAGATGTGCATCTGATAGCCGTGCGCCGGGTTCATCGTGCCGCGGCCATGCGGTTCGCCGCGATACGGCATGAAATGGATTTGCAGATCGGGCGCCGCCAGCCCTTCGCGGCTCGACAAAAACGCGCCCGATGAGGTTGGCATATGGGCGCCATTACCGATTTTGGCAAAGACCCAGAGCCCCAATGCCTTCAGCTTGTTAATGAATTTGGAATTGCCATTCAAGGTGATGGCTTGCGAGCATTCCCATTGCACGATCATGTCGAGATGATCCTGAAGGTTGCCGCCGACATCGGCGCTGTCATGCACAACGGGGATGCCCATGGCCGTCAGGTGCGCTGCCGGGCCAATGCCCGAAAGCATCAGCAATTGTGGGGAATTGATCGCGCCGCCGCACAATATGACTTCGCGCGCCTGTGCGGTTTCGGCCTTGCCGCCACGTTGGTATGCGATGCCCGTGGCGCGTTTGCCTTCAAAGGTGACGCGTTCGACCTGGACCTGGGTGCGGATTTCAAGATTGGGCCGGGCGCGCACCTGGAGGGTCAGATAGGCTTTCGCAGCGGAAAAGCGGCTTCCGTCCTTGATGGTGGCATCATACATGCCGGCGCCTTCGAACTGCGGGCCGTTGAAATCATCGGTGCGTTTATAGCCGGCCTGGGCCGCGGCATCGATGAACACCGTGTTGAGGACGTGCGGCAGCGCGCCCTTGCGGCTGGTGTGGAGCGGGCCGCCGGCGCCGTGAAATTCGTCCGATCCACGGTCGCTATCTTCCGATTTGCGGAAATAGGGCAGCACATCGGCCCAGCCCCAGCCGGTCAGCCCCAATTGCGCCCAGCGATCATAATCCGACGCATGGCCGCGGATATAGACCATGCCGTTGATCGATGATGAGCCGCCGATGGCACGGCCGCGTGGCCAGAACAGCGGGCGGTTGCCGAGTTCGGGCTGGGGCTCGGTCCAGAAACCCCAATTATAGGGGCTGGTCTTTTCGGGCGAGATCAGTTCGGCGATGCCGGCGGGCATGTGGATCATCATGCTGTTGTCGTTGCCGCCAGCTTCGATCAGCAGCACGCGGGTTGCCGGATCGGCCGAGAGCCGGTTGGCGAGCACACAGCCGGCCGACCCTGCACCAACGATGATGAAATCCCAAATTTCGCCAGTTTGTGCCACCGGTCGTCTCCCCACATTGACGTATACGGCAACCTAGCCCAGCGCGGCGCGCGTGGGAATGGCGCAAAGTGTCAGTGCGGCGGCGGATTGTCCGGTGCGGTCCTGGCGGCCGGCGCTGCATCGATCGCAAAGCGCAGTTTCACCTTGCGCATGCTGGTGACCGGCGCGCCGGCGACGATAGTCGGCGGATAATCGGAGCGCGCGGTGATGGTCTGGCACGCCTGCCGATCAAGCCGAGCGAAACCCGATGATGCCACCACCGCGCAGCGCGAGGCATGGCCCGAGGCATCGACGGCAAACACGACCTCGACAACGCCCGATTCGGCATTGCGCAGCGACGCAATCGGATAGTCTGATGTGCTGGCGGTTACATCGGCGGTTTGTGCGGTGGCCACAGCAGCAAAACAGGTTGCGACGGCCGGCACGAGCAGCAGCGCCGACCGGTTGCGGATTTCCATCACCTGGCCGCCGGGTGATGCGCCTTCAACGGCACATCGACGTCAGAAAGGAGCGCTGGATCGACAACCATCCCGTGTTCGACCAGCGCCTTGCCCTGGACATAGTCACGCACGCTGTTGACGCAATCGAGCGCGATGACTCGCCCGGCCTTGAGGTAGATCAGGCTGAAGGCGCGTGCCGCCGGGTCGCCGCGCTGCACAACCGCATCATAGCCGGTCGAAAGGCCGACGGTTTGCAAGCGCAGATCATATTGGTTCGACCAGAACCACGGCACTTGCGTGTAGGGTTTTTCAGTGCCGGTGAGCAGTTTTGCCACGGTGTTTGCCATGTCATTGGCATTTTGCACCGATTCGAGCCGGATCTGCGCGCCGCCGGCAAAAGCGTTGGCATGGGCGGCGCAATCACCGATGGCGAAGATGTGCGGCAGGCTGGTGCGGCAAAATTCATCGACGTCGACGCCATTGCCGCCTTTGGCGCCAGCGGCGAGCAGGGGCGCCACGGCGGGGATGATGCCGATGCCGACGATGATGATATCGGCGGGAACATGCTCGCCATCGGCCAGTGTTACACCCGTGGCGCGGCCATTGGCGCCAGTGATTGCCGTGACGGTTTCATTGGTGCGGATGGTGACGCCATGGGCGCGGTGTTCGGCTTCGTAAAAAGCCGAAAGCGCTGGGCCGGCGACGCGCGCCAATACGCGATCCATGGCTTCGAGAACGGTCACGGACTTGCCGGTTTTCGACAGAACGGCGGCGGCTTCCAGCCCGATATAGCCGCCGCCGACGATGGCGATGCGGGTTGCGCCGGCAAGCTCGGATTTGAGCGCTTCGACATCGGCGCGAGTACGAATGGCGTGGATGCCGGCGAGATCATGGCCTTCGCAGGTCAATTTGCGCGGGGTGCCGCCGGTGGCCCAGATGAGATCAGTATAGCCAAAGCTTTCGCCGGCCGCCGTCGTCAACGTCTGCGTGGCGGGATCGACGTGTTCGACGCGGCGGCCGGTCAGCATGGCGATATCGCGATCAGTCCAGAAGCTGGCCGGGCGGATCAGCATGCGGTCGAATTCTTTTTCGCCGGCCAGAAAATCCTTGGACAGCGGCGGGCGTTCATAGGGGACTTCGGGTTCTTCGCCGATCATGGCGATGCTGCCGGTGAAGCCCGACTGGCGCAATTGCACCGCGACTTGCGCGCCGCCATGCCCGGCGCCGACGATGATGATGTCATAGCGCATGGCGCGGTTTCCTCGACTGTTCGACTTTCGCGTAGGAGTTTTGGCCGGCCCTCGCAACGGTGCAAGCCCTTCACATTGTCGCCGGGCAATGCCACATCAGCGCCATGGACCTTTCCGCCCACCCCGATGCGCAAAGCTATGGCAGGCTGATGGCCCGATCACCGCTGGTGCGGCGGTTGCTGGCGCCCAACCCTTCGGCCTTTTCCTATACCGGCACCGGCACCTTTGTGGTCGGGCAGGGCACGGTCGCGGTGATTGACCCCGGGCCGGATGATCCCGCGCATATCGCCGCGTTGATTGCGACGCTGGCCGGGGAAACGGTCAGCCATATCGTCGTCACCCATACCCACAAGGACCATAGCCCGGCCGCCCCGGCGCTCAAGGCGGCGACAGGTGCGATGATTATCGGTTGCGCGCCGCTAGTGCTCGCCGATGATGGCCCGCGCGCCGATGCCGGCTTTGACGCGACCTATGCACCCGACGCCGTGATGGCCGATGGCGACAGCATCAGCGGCGGCGAAGGCGCTGGGAGCTGGACGCTGACCGCAGTTGCCACGCCTGGGCATACATCGAACCATCTGTGCTTTGCGCTGCTGCAAGAAAAGGCGTTGTTTACCGGCGATCATGTCATGGGCTGGAGCACGACGGTGGTGTCGCCGCCCGATGGCGACATGACCGATTACATGGCATCGCTGAGGAAGCTGCTCGACCGCGACGATGCGGTTTATCACCCGACGCATGGCGAGCCGGTGACCGAACCGCAGCGTTTTGTGCGCGGCCTTATCACCCACCGCAAGCAGCGTGAGAATCAGATATTGAGGTTGCTCGATGAAGGCACAACCGCGATTCCGGCGATGGTGGCGGTGATGTATGCGATGGTCGATAAACGCCTGCACCCGGCCGCTGAACGCTCGGTGCTGGCGCATCTGATTGATTTGCAGGCACAAGGCCGGGTAATGCCCGGCGGTGCCGGCTGGCAGCTTGTTGCGTAAGGAAGTTTGAACATGGACGCACGCCTCAACCCGCTTGGCGGTCTTGGCATCCCGGCGCTCGATCTGAAGGCCGAGATCAACCGGCTGCGGCGGGAGAAAAACGCCGTCATCCTGGCGCATTATTATCAGGACCCGCAAATCCAGGATATTGCCGATTTTGTTGGCGACAGCCTTGATCTGTCGCGCAAGGCGGCGGCGACCGATGCCGATGTCATTGCCTTTTGCGGGGTGAAGTTCATGGCCGAGGTTGCGAAAATCCTCAGCCCCGGCAAGACAGTGGTGCTGCCCGATCTGAAGGCCGGATGCAGCCTGGAAGATAGCTGCCCGCCGGAAGAATTTGCGCGGTTTCGCCGGGCGCACCCCGACCACATCAGCCTGACCTACATCAATTGTTCGGCGGCGGTGAAGGCCGAAAGCGATATCATCGTCACGTCGAGCTCGGCTGAAAAGATCATCAACCAGCTACCGCGCGACCAGAAAATCCTTTTCGCGCCCGACAAGCATCTCGGCGCCTGGCTCAACCGCAAGACCGGGCGCGACATGCTGTTGTGGGATGGCAGTTGCATCGTCCACGAGAAGTTTTCGGTTACCGAATTGCTCAAATTGAAGGCGCTGCACCCGGCGGCGCCGGTGCTGGCGCACCCGGAATGCCCCGCAGCGATCCTTGATCTGGCGCATTATATCGGCGCGACCAGCGGCATCTTGAACTATGCGCTGAATTCGCCGGAACCGACGATCATCGTGGCCACCGAGCCCAATATCATCCACCAGATGCAGTTGAAGGCACCGCACAAGACCTTCATCGGGGCGCCTGGTGCCGATGGCAATTGCGGCTGCAACATGTGCCCCTTCATGGCGCTCAACACGCTGGAAAAGCTGTATCTTTCGCTGCGCGACCTGTCGCCGCAAATCGAACTGCCCGAAGATGTGCGGGTCAAGGCCAAGCGCTCGCTCGACCGGATGCTGGAGATGGCCAGCGCCGTCACCGATGTGCCGATCCGGGGGGATTGATACGATGCAGCGATGGGCAATTTCGGCAAATCCCGGCGCGACCGGCGGCAGCCTGTGACGGCGCGACACAGCGGCGAGATGCCGGACATAATCGGCTTTGATGTCGCCGCCTTTGTCAGCGCCACGCTGGCAGAAGATATGGGCGCGGGCGGTGACCGGACCTCGGCGGCGGTGATCCCCGCCGATGCGATACTGTCGGCGGTAATGGATACGCGCGATGCAGTGACGGTGGCTGGCTTGCCGATTGCGGCAGCGTTTTTTCGCGCGCTCGATCCCGATTGCACGATCGAGATAATGGCGCGCGATGGCAACAAGGCGGCGGCCGGCACGCCTTTGATGCGCATCACCGGCAATGCCCGGGCGCTGCTGACCGCCGAACGATCGGCGCTCAATACCGTCCAGCATCTGACCGGCATTGCAACGCTGACGCGGGCCTATGTCGATGCGATTGCCGGTACGGGGGCGATTTTGCTCGATACCCGCAAGACGCTGCCGGGGCTGCGGCTGCTCGAAAAATACGCGACGCGGATGGGCGGGGCGACCAACCATCGCATGCGGCTCGATGATGGCGTGATGATCAAGGATAATCACATCGCAGTGGCGGGCGGCGTCGAGCCGGCGGTGCGGGCGGCGAAGGCGGCTGGCTTGCGAAACGTGGTGGTGGAGGTTGACGGTATCGACCAGATTGCCCCGGCGCTGGCGGCCGGGGCGGATCGGCTGTTGCTCGACAATATGCCGCCTTCGCTGCTGCGCGCCGCGCTTGCGGTGGTGAAGGGCCGGGTGCCGACCGAGGCGTCGGGCGGGGTCAATCTTCAGACGATCCGCGCGATTGCCGAAACCGGCGTGACCTATATCAGTGTCGGGCGGATTACGCAGAGTGCGCCGGCGGCCGATATCGGGCTGGATTTCGGCTGATCTCATACTCCCTCCCCCTTGTGGGGAGGGCGACTCGGACAAAGTCCGAGCGGGGTGGGGGTTCTTGTTTCGCCGCGCGGGTGACCCCCACCCCGCTCGGCTGCGCCGAGTCGCCCTCCCCACAAGGGGGAGGGAGTTTCGGCGCACCTTTACGCAGCGCGGGCGGTGATGATCTTGCCGGGGGTGCGTGGTGGCTCGCCGACGGGCAGGGCGTCAACGACATCCATGCCTTCGGTGACTTCGCCCCAGACGGTGTACTGGCGATCGAGGAAGCCGGCATCGGCGTTGCAGATGAAGAACTGGCTGTTGGCGCTGTTGGGGTTCGACGAGCGCGCCATCGAGCAAACGCCGCGCTTGTGCGGTTCGGCCGAGAATTCAGCCTTGAGATCGGGCTTTTTGGAGCCGCCCGTGCCGGTGCCGGTGGGGTCACCGCCCTGGGCCATGAAACCCGGGATGACGCGGTGGAAGACGACGCCGTCGTAAAAGCCTTCATTGGCGAGTTCGGCGATGCGCGCGACATGGCCGGGGGCGAGATCGGGGCGCAATTTGATGGTGACGGTGCCATGGTCTAAGGTCAGCGTCAGGGTCGAGGGCGTGTCGGTCATGGTGGGATTCTCCTATGCGATGGCGCGCTTTAGCCGTTCAGCCCGAAAGCCTCAAGCCGCGCGCGCAGATCTTCGGGCAACGGCGCCGGACCAGCATCACCGCGATGCACCAATACGGTGTCACACAGCGCAATGCAGGCGCCTTTCTGGAACATGGCTTTTTGGGCGCGAAAGCTGGTGCGGCCGATATGGCCGATGGCGTAACCCATGGTAACCGGTTCAGGGTAGCTGCCTTCGCCGAGATAATCGATGGCGACATGGGCGACGAGATAGCGTGGCCGCACAGCGCCATCGTCGGCAAACAGCTTCCAGTTGAAACGGATGCGGGTTTCTTCAAAAAAGCGCGAAAAGGCGACATTGTTGAGATGGCGGTTGATGTCCATATCGGCAAAGCGCGTTTCCATTTCCTGCGCCCAGGGATAATTGGCCAGCACCAGCCGGCTCGGATCATTCTTCATCGCATCGTGTACCGCACCGGCAGGGTTTTGAGCCCCGATACAAAATTGGCGATGCTGTTCTTCGGCGTGCCGGCGAGTTCGATGCTGTCGAGGCGGGGCAGCAGCTCGGCATAAAGCGCGCGCAATTCCATGCGGGCCAGATGCAGGCCAAGGCAGAGGTGGACGCCATTGCCGAACGCCGTTTGCGGGTTGCTGGCACGGTTTATGATGAACTGTTCGGGACGGTCGAACACTGCTTCGTCACGGTTGCCCGACCAATAGAACAGGCACAATCCGTCACCAGCCTTGATGGTTTTGTCGCCCAGCCGATAATCTTGCGTCGCGGTGCGCATGAAATGCTTGACCGGCGTCACCCAGCGGATGGCTTCTTCAACGAATTGCGGGATCAGCGACGGATCGGCCTTGAGCAGCGCCAGTTGCTCGGGGTTGCGGATCAACTGCAACAGGCCGCCGGCAGCGCTTGAGCTGGTGGTGTCGTGCCCCGCGGTGGCGGTGATGGCGTAATAGCTCGTCGCTGAAAG
>JBBQMB010000090.1:0-11967 GCA_038328515.1 Sphingomonadales bacterium | reverse complement strand
ATCTGGGCGACGATATGGGCGCCATCGGCATTCCATTTCGCTGTTTCCGCCATCTGTTCTTCCCAGGGCAGTTCCTTGGCGATCGATTGCAGCATGGCGAAGGTGACCGGCAGCCCGGTTTCCTTGGACAGCGACCCCATCCAGCCGAATTCATCCCATTCGCGGCGCAGGTCCGATGCCATTTCGAACACGCCATGCCCGGCGCGGCCCATGGCGCGGCCGATGCCGATGAGTTCTTCCTTGGTCGCGGTCGTGCCCGGCACAAGGTCGCCATCGATCGATTTGTGGAGCACCGTTCGCGAGGTGGAAAAACCCAGCGCGCCAGCGCGCAGCCCTTCCTCGACGATTGCCGACATCTGGGCGATTTCATGCTCGGTCGGCGCTTCGTTATTGGCGCCGCGTTCGCCCATCACATAGGCCCGTACCGACCCGTGCGGCACATGGGTGGCGACATCGATGGTGCGGGCGCGGCCTTCGAGCGCATCGAGATACTCGGGAAAAGTCTCCCAATTCCACGTCATGCCTTCGGCGAGCGCGGTGCCGGGAATGTCTTCGACCCCCTCCATCAATCCGATCAGCCAGTCATGCTTGTCGGGCTTGGCCGGCGCGAAACCGACCCCGCAATTGCCCATCACGACGGTGGTGACCCCGTGCCACGCCGATGGCGCCATTTCCGAATCCCAGGTCGCCTGGCCGTCATAATGGGTGTGGATATCGACAAAGCCGGGGGTGACATGCAGGCCGGCGGCGTCGATGTCCTCACGGCCTTTTGCAGCGATGGTGCCCACCGCCGTTATGCGGCCGCCATCAATGGCGATATCGCCGATAAAGGCCGGTGCGCCGGTGCCATCGACAATCGTGCCACCGCGAATAACAAGGTCGTGCATGATGATCTCCATCCCCATTTTGTTTGCAGTTTGACACAGATTACCGGCATCGGCGAGCGATTGGCGTAAACTCAGGCAGGCGTTTTGGTCGAGAAAGTGATCGAACCTTGGGTCTTGCCTTCGACAGTGGTGGCCTGAACGAAAAATTCGCCGCCATTTTCCTTGTCCTTGGCGGTGAAAATGCTGGCAGCACCGCTATCCATGGTTGAAAATTCGCCAAGGCCATTTGCCTTCGCGAGCGCTTTGTAATGCGCGACGACTTTGGCGACCGGATCGCTGGTTTCAAAGCTGATCATGCTGCCGCGCGTGCCGTTGCTTTCGCTGTTCATCACCGAGGTCAGGGTGGCGCCGGGGTAGGCCGGTGCAAAAGCCGGCGCATCTGCCGGCCAACGCGCGCCTTCACCGCCGATGCTGCCAGTGAATTTTTCGCCATTTTCGCCGGTGGCGTCGATGCGGGTGGTGCCATCGCCATCGCCCTCGCTCTGAACGGTGACGGTTTCGCCATTGTCGCCCTTGATCGTCGTTGTCTTGGTATCGCTGCCACAGGCACCGAGCGCCAAGATCGGGAGGATCGCGAGGAAGTGGGTGTAACGCATGGGGTAAAATCCTTTCACCAGAGAGCTTAAGGGCATCGGAGCAAGTCGTCGAGCCATCACGATTACCGTGCTATGACTACGGTTGGGCGGTTTACACGGATGCGAATGTTCATGACAAAAGCACCAACGTTGCGAAAGCTGATCTTGGCGGCGATCATCCTGTCTGCTGCGCCGGCGGTTGGGCTATTTGCTGCGCCACCGCCGGAGGAAGTTGAAATGCATCATGCGACCGGAAGCTTCGAGGTCAAGATCACACCCGTCGCATCAGACGCTGCCGAGGCCGGCGCGCTGGGTCGGCTATTGGTCGAGAAACAGTTTTCCGGGCCTTTGGCGGCGCAATCGCGCGGCGAAATGCTGACCGGGACGACCGCGGTCGCGGCTTCGGCTGCCTATGTGCTGATCGAGCGCGTTACCGGCAGCCTTGATGGCAAGGCTGGCAGCTTCATGCTCGCCCATCTCGGCCTCATGGACCGCGGCAAGCCCGACCTGCGCGTGGTGATCGTGCCCGACAGTGGCAGCGGCGCCCTGACCGGCCTGTCGGGCACGCTGATCATCCGCATCGAGGGCGGCAAGCATTTTTATGATCTCGACTATCGGCTGCCGGACTGAGATCAGGCGCCGCGCATTGGCTTTGGCAGTGTGCCCGAACCCGCCAGTTGGGCGATGCTGATTGCCGGCTCTGGCCTTGTCGGGGCGATGGCGCGGCGGCGTGTCGTGGTGGCGGCCTGACTGCGAGGTCAGGCTTTGCAGTGGCGGTGGGCCTCGTATAGGCTTGCCGCCACATGAGCCCGATCATCTATGCCTTTCAAGTGTTTCTCGCCTCGATCATGCTCGAAGCATGGTTGATGCGGCGGCGCGGCCTGCCGGGCTATGACATCCCCGACGCGCTGACCAGCCTGCATGCCGGCGCCTTGAGCCAGGTCGCCGGCGTGATGGTGCGGCTGCTCGGCTTTGGCGTTTATGCGCTGGTTTATAAAAAATTCGCGTTGGAGGCGTGGCCGACCGACAACCCCGCCCTCTGGGTGCTGGCGCTGCTGATCTATGATCATTTCTACTATTGGTCGCACCGTCTTGGCCATGAAGTCGGGCTGTTCTGGGCGTCGCACGTCATTCATCACAGCTCTGAACATTTCAACCTTTCCACCGCCTTGCGCCAATCGAGCACCGGCGGGATCGTGCCGACCCTGCTGTCGATGCCGCTGGCGATCCTGGGCGTGCCCCCGATGATGTTCGCGATCATCGCGCTGATCGATCTTTTGTATCAATATTGGGTGCATACCGAACTCGTTGGCCGGCTTGGCTGGGCGGAAAAAATCTTTGTGACGCCGTCAAACCACCGCGTTCATCACGGCCAGAATGATTATTGCATCGACAAGAATTACGGCGGTGTCTTCATCATCTGGGACCGGATTTACGGCACCTATGAAGATGAACGCGCCGACGAAAAGGTCGTTTATGGCGTGCGCAAACCGGTTGCCAGCTTCAACCCGCTGTGGATCAACCTGCACCATTTTGCCGATCTGGCCGGGCAGATGCGGCGCACGCCGGGCTGGCGGCAGAAAATCCAGGTGTTGCTCGCGCCGCCCGGCGGTTGGCAGCACGAGGCGGTGCAACCCTTCGAGCCCGCGGCCTTCACCCGGTTTGATCGCCAGACGCCGGCCGATGTGAAGCGTTATGCGATGGTGCATTACGTCGCGCTGGTGCTGCTGCTGGCGCATTTCCTGATGGTGCAGGCCGGGTTGAGCGTCGAGATGCGGCTGCTTTACGCTGGGGTCATCCTTGGGTCGGCAGTGACGGTCGGTGGCTTGCTCGATGGCGCGCGCTGGGCTCAGGGGCTTGAAGCGGCGCGATTGATCGCGACAATTACGGCAATTCTGGTCTGGCCGGTCTGGTTCACGCTGGCGACGCCGATGGCGGTGCGCGTCCTGCTGGTCATCGGGCTGGGCTGGTCGCTGGCCTGGGCGTTGCGCGCTGATCCTGCCCGGGCGGCGCTCCCGGCCGAATGAACGGCGCCGGCGCGTCCGATCTGGTGCTGGCGCTGGTCTGCGGCTGGCTGGTCGCCACCCGGATGGCGCGGCAACCGGGGCTGGGGCTGGCGGCGTTGCTGATCGGCGTGGCAGCGCTGCTCGGTGTGCTGCGCTTCGGCGGGGTTGATCTGGTTACCGGGCCGCACCGCTTTGCCTCGATGCTGTCGGCGGTGGCGGCGTTTCCGCTGCTGGCCTGGGCGCTGCGCTGGCCTGATGATCCGATTGCCTCGCGCTTTGCCGGCGCGGCGCGGGCGGTTTTGTTGCTCGGCGGCATCGGCGTGACGGCAACGCTGACCGGGCTGATCGGCTGGGGCGCGGCTGTATCGGCGCTTTCGGCCGGGGTGATCATGGTGACGATGGTGCAGCAGCGCAATCCGGTTGGCATCGCCGGTGCCGGGGCGTTGATCATCGCGATGGCTGCCGCTGCCGCTGGCAAGGCCGCGCCGTTCAACAGCACGGTCATCCTGCACCTCGGGTTGGCGGCGGCGCTGGCGTTGTTGGCGCGTGATTTAAAGCAACGCTCAATTGCGTCGCTCGGCGCGGACGTCTAGAGGCGAGCCATGAGCAATCAAGTTGCAGCGTTGGGCGATGACGCCCCGATCGAAACCCGTGATCAGCTGATCGGCGTGTTTGAAAAGGGCAACAAGCCCGCTGCCGATTGGCGCATCGGCACCGAGCATGAAAAATTCGTCTATCGGCTCAGCGACCACCGCGCCCCGTCGTATGATGAACCCGGCGGCATCAAGGATTTGCTCACGGGCATGGAAGCCTATGGCTGGGAACCGGTGCGGGAAGGCGGCCTTGTCATCGCGCTGAAAGGCCCCGATGGCGCGATCAGCCTTGAACCCGCCGGCCAGTTCGAATTATCGGGCGCCGCGCTTGAAACTATTCACCAGACCTGTGCCGAATCGAACCGCCATTTGAAGCAATGCCATGAAGTCGGCGATCGGCTCGGGCTGGGGTTTCTGTCGCTGGGCTTCTGGCCCGACAAGGAGCGCGCCGAGCTGCCGGTGATGCCCAAGGGCCGTTATGTGATCATGCGGTCCCATATGCCGCGGGTCGGTAATCTGGGGCTCGACATGATGCTGCGCACCTGCACCATCCAGACCAATCTCGATTATGCCTCCGAAGCCGATATGGTGCTGAAATTCCGGGTCAGCATGGCGTTGCAGCCGCTGGCAACGGCGCTGTTCGCCAATTCGCCGTTCACCGAAGGCAAGCCCAATGGCTATAAATCCTTCCGCAGCCATATCTGGACGGATACCGATCCGGCGCGGACGGGCACGCTGCCGTTCGTCTTTGAAGATGGCTTCGGCTTTGACCGCTACACCGATTATGCCCTCGATGTGCCGATGTATTTTGTCTACCGCGACGGCAGATATATCGATGCCGCCGGGCTGTCGTTCCGCGATTTTCTTGCTGGCAAATTAAGCGTGCTGCCGGGTGAAAAGCCCAAATTGGGGGATTGGAAAGACCATCTTTCCACCGCTTTCCCTGAGGTGCGGTTGAAGGGTTATCTTGAAATGCGTGGCGCCGATGGCGGGCGCTGGGACCAGATTTGTGCGCTGCCGGCGTTCTGGGTCGGGCTGCTTTATGACGATGTGGCGCTCGATGCGGCGTGGCAGCTTTGCAAGGGCTGGACGCCCGCCGATCATGACCGGCTGCGTGCCGAAGTGCCACGGCTCGGGCTTCAGGCCGCAAGCCCCAATGGCGGCACGGTGCAGGATCTGTGCAAGCAGGTGCTCGACATCGCCGACAAGGGCCTCGCCCGCCGCGCCCGGCTCAACAAGATGGGCGATACCGAACAAGGCTTCCTCAACCCGCTGCGCGAGATTGCCGCGAGCGGCCTGACCAATGCTGACCGGATGCTGGCGCTTTATGAAGGCGCCTGGGGGCAGGATGTGTCGAATGTATATGCGACGGAGAGTTATTGAAACGCTGGCGACCGATTCGGCTGGCGGTCATGTTTTCAAGCGAATGACCGGGAAAGCCGCGAAACGACGGCCATTAATTTTATTGGAGATTATTTTGGAAAGTCAGCCCCGGGAGGCGAATCACTGACTTTTCGATTTGCCTGACTTTTGCTTCAACAGAACGCATGATGCTGAGAAAGAGCGACGTGGTTTTGGTAGCAGTTTTGCGAGGTGTAGGAAAGCGGGCTTCGGGTGCAGGCTTGTAAAAGTAGCCGGTCTGTATCCGTCCCAGTTGCGGCCATCGTGGGTTGTGCTGGCGAACGTCGGCTTCGCGCCCCATTTCGGGCGTTCATCGTTAAATTGGACGATCACAAAAGTGGTCATTCAGAACGCTTCCCTCTAAATGATTGCACCGTTATCATCGCCTTCGTAAATTGAGTTAATCGTTCATCGAGGGAGCTTTCATGCAGTTGAAGGAATTGGCATTCGGTCTTGCTGGCGTGTGTGTCATGGCGACCACTGGCATTGCACACGCTGCAGATCCGGTGATGTATCAGGAGCTCACCGAAAATAAGCCTGATCTAGGCGCGAGCGCAAAAGCCTATGTGGGCGACAGGATGCTCTATTCGCGGAGTGGTCAGTTTAAGCAGTGCATCACGCCACGGTTCGACGCATTGAAGACGATGCTCGGCGCAAATTTCGTTGTCAAATCTGGTGAGCCGCTCTGCAAGGGCGTCCCTTCAGACGCAAAGTATAATCCCGAAAACTATATCAATGGTTCGCTGGCCATAACCTATAAGGTGAACTACAAGGTGAAGTTAGATGGCTCGTTCCAACTATGTGCCAACGGAACCCTTTGCACTGACACAAAGCCAGCAGATGCCCTGAGCGTCGGTCCAGCGTTCATCAGCAACAAAAATTCCGTCAATCAGTCCATCGAATATGCTGGGAAATCGGGTGGATTTTTGAAATTTATCTATGCGGAAACCGGGTCTCAAGGGGAGAGGAACAGGGAGTTTCAAATTCCCGAGAATAGTAACGAACTGCAATATCGAGGTGCAATGATCCAGATTGCCGCGGCGGGTGATGGTGAGATTGAGTACAAAGTTGTGCGGTCATTCCAGTGAGTGGAATTCCGGCCAAAGTCCCCAAGGCTGTAGAGAGAATTTTGTCAGCAAAACGCTTGAGCAAGCCGGGAGGGGAAATCTATCGCACCATTACTTCCCTGCCTCCTGGCGTGACGACTGAGAAAATCATCTCGGCAGCCACAGCGATGGGGTATGGCTACCGGATTATGCATGGAAAAATCCAAGTTTTTGCGCCAGCCTGACGCTTTACAGATCGCCAGAGAAAGTCACGCCATGCGACCATTCGTGATCAGTCAGAGCAGTTCCACAGCCGCGCTGGGCTAATCCGGGTGACGTGCACCCCTTATTTGGCACCATTTCCTGGTAGAGGTGGTATATAGAGAGCCTCGGCCAATAGCGGTTAGTCAGCTTACGGCCCAGAAGCTGCTTCTCGAGTTAAGTATTTTGAATGACAGCTTCCCACCGATAGTGGTCGTTAGGCTGCACTTACATACGCGAGACAAAGCAGGTCTCGGGCCTCTCGCCCCAGATGCCTGTTGCGTGTTCTTTACAGGCCGCGTCGCGCCGCTGCATAAAGCGCAATAGCGGCCGCATTCGACACGTTCAGCGACTCCATTGCCGCACTGATCGGCAGTTTGGCGAGTTGGTCGCAGCGTTCGCGGGTCAGCGCGCGCATGCCTTCGCCTTCGGCGCCCAGGATCAGGCAGGGCTGGGTTTTGGCCATGGCGGTTTCGAGATCGGTTTCGGCGGTGCCATCGAGGCCGATGCGCCAGAAGCCGGCATCGCCGATTTCATCGAGGGCGCGGGCGAGGTTGACGACGCGACACCATGGCAAGGTTTCAAGGGCGCCCGACGCCGAGCGCGCCAGCACGCCTGATTCGCCGGGCGCGTGGCGATCTTGCGTCACCAGCGCGCGGGCGTTGAAGGCGGCGGCGCTGCGCATGATGGCGCCGACATTGTGCGGATCGGTGACCTGATCGAGCACGATGATCGGGCGGTTATCATCATCCTTGGCGGCATTGGCGAGAATATCGCCGAGCCAGACCGATTCGAGCGGTTCGACTTCGAGGACAAAGCCCTGGTGCGGCGCATCCGACGGCACCAGCCGGCCGAGATCGGCATCATCGCCATATTGGACGTTGAGGCCCTTGGGGATGACGATGGTCTTGGCGGTTGCTGGCGTGACATGGAGCTTGCGGAACATCCGCATCGGGTTGTCCAGCGCCGCGAACACGGCGTGGCGACCGTAAAGCCGAGGGTAGGGGCTTTTCAGCGCGCCTGGAGTTTTTTGATGTGGTCTGCGTCCCATGGCGCGGGCTTAGCGCGCCGGTGGCTGATGGGAAACCCCCGGCGGCCGCGCGTAATGGATCGCGTGATCAGCCTGGCTTGACGGCCGCTGTCACGGCAGCGTCGAATTCTTCCTGGGTCATGCCGATTTTCAACACGCCCTTTTCAACGATGAAGGCGGTTGCCGGTAATTTCACATCACCATTGGGCGTGGTGAGTTCGACCAGACCGGCTTCGATCGTCTTGATCGTGCCGATGGCATTGCCGTTGACGCCGCTGACACTGGCAGCGGGAACCAGCGCAGCGGCCAGCGCGGCCTTGGCGGCATCTTCGGCCTGTTGGCCAAAGGCATCGACCTGGTCCTTGGTAGCCGACAGCATCAGGCCCTTGTCATTGCGGGCAAAGGACGCCGGCGGGATGGCGACCTTGTGACTGCCGGTATCGATGATGACATCGCCGCCGACCGCCGCGGTGATCTTGCCGATGTCGGCGCCCGACGGGCCATAGACCATTTCGCCAACGGTGGGGGCAGGTGCGGGCTGGGCCACAGCTGCGGTTGCAAGAGCCAACGCCGTGCCGGCCAGTAAAGCTTTCGCGAAAATTTTCATTCGTATCGTCTCCTCATGGATGTGTTGTTACAAATGCCATAACGCGGCAGCACCGTAACTAGTTCCGCGAGGAGACGTGCCTGATATGGGGCAAGCGACCGAAAAGATATGGTGGAGGGGGTTGGATTTGAACCAACGTAGGGAAAACCCGGCAGATTTACAGTCTGCTGCCATTGACCGCTCGGCCACCCCTCCACAGGGTTTTTCGCTTGGCGCACGAAAGAACGGGCCTAGTGGCGAATGGGGCGGCGGGTGTCAACGACTTTGGTGGTTTAACTGCGATCGGGGACCACCCGGTCGCGGCCCATGCGCTTGGCGCTGTAGAGCGCCTTGTCGGCGCGGTCGATCAGGCTGTCGGCGTCATCGTCGGGGTGATCGCCGGCAACGCCTGCGGAAAAACTGATTCGGCCCATGCTCGATCCGTCGCCGGCGTTGCGGATGATCTGCGCGGCAAGGTTGGCGCGGACGCGATCGATGACCGCGGCGGTTGCGCTGACATCATGGTCGGGGAGCAAGGCGATGAACTCCTCGCCGCCCAGCCTGCCGACGATTCCGCCGATGGGCGCGATGCTGTCACCGACGTGGCGCGCCACAAATCGCAGCACATCATCGCCCAGGGCATGGCCGAAACGATCGTTGAAGCGCTTGAAATGATCGATATCGAGCATGGCCGCCGCCAGAGTCCGGCCGTCCGTCCGGGTTTCAAGCTGCAGGCGTTGCAGCGCTTCGAAGGTGCCGCGGCGGTTGAGGACGCCGGTCAATTGATCGGTGATCGCGGCGCGTTCGGCGGCGCCCAGCTTGGTCAGCAGCGACAGGGTTTCGGTGGCGGCGGTAGCAAGTTCGCCTTCCAGCCGGGCATTGGCGGCCTGCATGGTCGCGGTGGCGGCGCCGAGCTGTTCGAGCAACATCGCCAAACCATTGGCATCGAGCGGATTGGCCAGCGCGACGCCGCCGTCGGCAATGGCCCGGCCATAATCGGCAAGGTCGGTGCGCCCGGCTTCGATGCGGTGCGTGAGGGCTTCGGCCTGATCATGGGCGGCTTCGACCAGGGCCTGGACTTCGTCGCGGCCGACTTCGCCGCAATGCGCGCGGCGCAGGGCCATTACCGCCGCAAGATCGAGCGCGCCACTGGTGATGGCGCAATCCACCGCCAACGACAGATTGTGGTTTTCGTCACGAACATAGCGCCACAGCAGGTCATAGACTTCGGGCCGCGGTGGCAGGCGGGTTGTAAGCAGGAGCGTGCGGATCTGGTCGAAAAAAACCAGCGCCGGATTGCCGCCTGCCGTTGCCGCTAGATCCGCTACCAGCCGACCCGTTTCGATTGTCATTGCCCATCTCCGTTCTGCACCTTGCGGGGAACGGCGCGCAGCGGGGGTGGTTAAGGGCGGTTTTTACGAAAACGAAAGCGGCGACGCTGGAGCGGGTAGCGGGGATCGAACCCGCATCACAAGCTTGGAAGGCTAGTGCTCTACCATTGAGCTATACCCGCGATTCTGGCGCGGCGCTCGGCTTACAACCAGCCACGCCGGGTTTCAACTGCTGTGATGCTCTAGCGCCCTTGCGCTGGCTTGATGCCGCCGGTATAGCCCGCAGCCCGACCCTAGGAGTGTAGCTCAGTTGGTAGAGCATCGGTCTCCAAAACCGAGGGCCGGGGGTTCGAGCCCCTCCACTCCTGCCAGTCGCGCTTGAAAAAGCGAGGCCGGCGACAGACTTGTGAAGGATCGGCCGGGTCGGGCGGTCTGTTCGGGCACCGGTTGTCCGCTCCGGTAAAATGGGGCAACAGCCGGATTTTGGTGCTGATTGTGGTTTGATACGGCAAGAGTAAGTGATTCGATGGCGATCGAGGTAAAGGCGAAACCGGCTCCGGCCGCACCAAAACCCAGGGTTTCCCCGGGTGAATTCGTGCGCCAGGTGCGGGCTGAAATGGCCCGTGTGACATGGCCGACGCTGCCCGAAACGATCCGCATGACGATCATGGTGTTGATCATGACGTCGCTCTTGTCGGTATTCTTTGTCGGCATCGATCAGGTGCTGGGCCGGATCGTCAAATTCCTGCTCAGCCTCGCTGCCTAAGCTTAAGGACGAACATGTCGCGCTGGTATATCATCCATGCTTATTCGGGTTTTGAAGGCAAGGTTCGCGATGCGATCCTGACCGAGGCAACCCGCAAGGGCCTCGACGTGTTCATCGACGAAGTGTCGGTGCCGACCGAAACGGTCAATGAAGTGTTCAAGGGCAAAAAGCGCGCCGTCGAAAAGAAGGTGTTTCCGGGTTACGTGCTCGCCAAGCTCGACATGACCGACGATGTCTATCACCTTGTCAAGAATACGCCCAAGGTCACGGGCTTTCTGGGCCAGCAGAACAAGCCGCAGCCGATCAGCGAAGCCGAAGCGGCGCGGATTTTGAACACCAAGGCCGAGGAAATTCCGACGGCCAAGATGAAGAAAAAGGCCAATTTCGAGATCGGCGACCAGGTTCGCGTGCTCGATGGTCCCTTTGCAAGTTTCAACGGCCTGGTAGAGGAAATCGATTACGACCATGGCCGCGTCAAGGTTTCGGTGTCCATTTTCGGCCGGGCTACCCCGGTCGAACTGGGCTTCGAACAGGTCGAGAAGCAGAAATAAGCTTGTCGGCATAACCGTGGGAGGCCGGTTCGCCGGCCGTTTGCACCACTAAAGGAGAGCCACAGTGGCAAAAAAGATTACAGGTTACATCAAGCTGCAGGTGAAGGCCGGCAGTGCAAACCCCAGCCCGCCAATCGGGCCGGCACTCGGCCAGCGCGGCGTCAACATCATGGAATTCTGCAAGGCGTTCAACGCCAAGACCGAATCCCTGGTCAAGGGCACCCCGATTCCGACCGTCATCACGGTTTATGCCGATCGTTCGTTCAGCTTCATCACCAAGACACCGCCGGCATCGTTCCTGATCAAGGAAGCCGCCGGTCTCAAGTCGGGTGGCACCACGCCGGGCAAGGGCGCCCCTGCCGGCAAGATCACCACGACCCAGTTGAAGGCGATTGCCGAAGCCAAGATGCCCGATCTCAACGCCAATACGATCGAAATGGCGATGAAGACGATCGAAGGCAGCGCCCGCGCAATGGGCCTCGAAGTGGTGGAGGGCTAAGGTCATGGCACAGTCAAAAAAGGCAAAGGCGCTCGCCGCCGCTGTAAACCCCGAAACGCTGTATGATCTCGATCAGGCGCTGGCGATGGTGAAGGCCAATGCCACCGCCAAGTTCGATGAAACCATCGAAGTCGCCATCAACCTCAACGTCGATCCGCGCCACGCCGACCAGATGGTCCGCGGCGTCGTTACCCTGCCCAAGGGCACCGGCAAGACCGTCCGCGTCGGCGTCTTCGCCCGTGGTCCCAAGGCGCAGGAAGCGCTCGATGCCGGTGCCGATGTCGTCGGCGCCGAGGATCTGCTCGAAATCGTCCAGGGCGGCACCATCGATTTCGATCGCTGCATCGCCACGCCGGACATGATGGGTCTCGTCGGTCGCCTCGGCAAGGTGCTGGGCCCCAAGGGCCTGATGCCGAACCCCAAGCTCGGCACCGT
>JBBQMB010000089.1:0-12221 GCA_038328515.1 Sphingomonadales bacterium | reverse complement strand
GAACGTCGACCCAATTGCAGCAAGCGGTAGTGGCGCGCTTGTTGCGAGCGATTGCCCTGCCAGCGCCGCGGTGAAGTGCCGACGGCACAACGCGACATAACGGTCATTGCCGCCGATTTCGGTCTGGGCGCCGGCTGCCACAGCCCGGCCCGCGGCATCGATGCGCAGGTTCATGATTGCCTTGCGGCCGCAGCTGCACACCGATTTGATTTCGTGCAGCACATCGGCAATCGCCAGCAAGACGGCGCTGCCCGGAAACAGCGCCCCCAGGAAATCGGTGCGCAAGCCATAGGTCAGCACCGGAATGCCAAGATCGTCACAAACGCGCGCCAACTGCCAAACCTGGTCAGCCGTCAGGAATTGCGCTTCATCGATCATCACGCAATCGACCGGCGCTGCATCATGTTCGGCGCTGATGACCCCGTGCAGATCGGTTTTGGTCAGAAACGGTGTTGCCGGCGCCTCCAGCCCGATACGGGAAGCAATTCGCCCGACACCGCTGCGGTCATCGAGCGCTGCGGTAAACAACAAGGTGCGCATGCCGCGTTCGCGATAATTGAAGCTCGATTGCAGCAGCACCGTCGATTTGCCGGCATTCATCGACGCATAGTAAAAATACAGCTTGGCCATCACCTGCCTTTTCAACCGTTGGCGGCGGTCGGTCAACATCCGTGCTGCGGCGTACGGCGCCGCCACGGTGGCTGAATGACGTATGGTGCGCAAAGGCCACTACCGGGCATGCAAGATTGCGGATTTTTTACACCACCGGGAAAATCCCGATTCTCCCACTGTCGCATTAAAGCAACAGATTAAAATCTTAAACGGCTCGTTACGATAATTTTCTTGCCAGCGAAGCGGCATAATCGCAACTTCACCCTGCAATGTCGGGCAAGGCCAAAAATGGTCACCCGGTGGGGATGCGGGGGCAGCCTGATTTTTGTGCGTCTTTTGGCGTGCACCAGAGTGCCCTTGTGCCTGGATTGATGGTGTATTTCACACCTGGCGTCACGTTGCGGGGGAGGCCCCATGGTTTACAACAAGAGGCCGAATATGAACGTCATGATCAAAAAAACCGCCGCGTCCCTTCCAGCACTCGCTCTGGCGTTGCTTGCCGGCGTCGCCAATGCGCAAACGCCGGTCGCGCCCAAGGCTGCTGCCGCCGAAACTGAACAGGATTCCACGATCATCGTGACCGGCACGCGGCGTACCGACCGTACCGTTGCCGAAAGCGCGGTACCAATCGATGTCTTTACCAGTGACGATCTGATCAAGGCGCAGGGCAGTCCCAACCTCCAATCGATCCTCAAAAACCTGATTCCGTCGTTCAACCAGCAACGTAACTTGCTGGGCGATGCTTCCGCTTTCGTGCGCCCGCCCACCCTGCGCGGCCTGCCGGCAGACCAGATTCTGGTGCTGGTGAATGGCAAGCGCATGCACCGTTCAGCGCTTGTCCAGGTGACCGGCGGCGGGCTCAACCAGGGCGCACAGGGCGCCGATCTGTCGCAGATTTCGGGGGCATCGATTGCCCGTGTCGAAGTTCTCCGCGACGGCGCAGCAGCGCAATATGGCTCTGATGCCATCGCTGGCGTCATCAATATCGGCCTGCGCCGTAATGATAGCGGTTACGAATTTGCTGGACGCTATGGCAAGACATACCAGGGCGATGGCTCGGATCTTCAGCTTTCGGCGAATGCCGGCTTCAAGCTGGGCGAGGGCTTTTTCAACGTGACCGGTGAATTCATCGACCAGAATGTTTTTGATCGTTCCTTGCCGCGCCCCGAAATAGCGCCGTTGATCGCTGGCGGCGTCACGCCGAAATATGCGACGGGCAATCGCCTCGGCCAGCCGGAAAACCGCGCCTATCGGGTCATCTTCAATTCGGCCATCCCGGTTGGCGACGGTGAAGTCTATCTGTTCGGCAACTATGGTTACCAGCGCCAGGGCAATGATTTCAACCTGCGTCGGCCCTTTGCGGTAACCGCACAGGACATTCCGCTGCGTCCCGGCACCGGCAGCTTTGGCAAATCAATCCCCACAACCTACCTCGACCGGATCGGCACCACCCCGACCGGCACACCGATCTGGAACGAGACCGGCCGCACCTTCGAAGCCAGCCAGTTTTTCCCCAACGGCTTTGTGCCGTTCTTCGAAGCGACCAACGAAGACATGTCCATAACCGGCGGCTATAAAGGCAAGACCGATTTCGGCATGACCTTTGATCTGTCGGGCAGCGCCGGCCGCAACATGATCCGCTATTTCATGAGCGAGACCATCAACCCCTCACTCGGCCCCGATTCGCCACAAAGCTTCTATCTCGGCAAGGTCGTCCAGAACGAATATAACGCTAACCTTGACCTGACCTACGAAGCCGATATCGGGCTGTTCAAGCCTGTCGTGATTGCCGGTGGTCTCGAATTCCGCCGTGAAGCCTTTGAAGTCGGCATCGGCGACCGCGCCTCCTATGTAACCGGTCAATACGCCGCCCAGACCGTGCAACGCGCCAATGGCACGACATTCCTGTCAACCAAACCCGTCGGCGCCAGCGGTTTCCCGGGTTTCGGCCCTGATTCGGCGGTCGAAGGTGGCCGCAACAGCTATTCGGCCTATCTCGATGTTGAAGGTGATATCGTTGAAGGCTTCTCCATGGGAGTCGCGGCCCGCTACGATCATTTCAATGACTTCGGCAGCACCTTCAATGGCAAGGTCAGCGCGCGTTGGGCAATAAACGACGTAGTTGCGCTGCGCGGTGCCGCCAGCACCGGTTTCCGCGCACCAACGCCGGGGCAGCAATTCACCCAGAACGTGCAGACGGCGTTTCCCGGTGGCAGCCCGATTCCGGTGGCAATCGCCACCGCGCGCCCTGACAGCATCACGGCGCAATATTACCTCGCGCAACCGCTGCGGCCCGAGAAATCGACCAGCTTCTCGGGGGGTTTCGTCCTCACCCCGGGTAATGGTTTCAACCTGACGGTCGACTATTACAACATCAAGGTCCGTGACCGGATCGGCATCACCGGCCAGTTCGTTGTTACGGCCGCCGACCAGGCGCAGTTGTTTGCCCGGGGCGTACCGGCCGCGTTTGATCTTGGCCGTGTCAACTATTTCACCAACGGCTTTCGCACCAAGACACAAGGTGTCGATGCCGTATTGACCCACCGGGCGCAGACTGATTTTGGCAATTTCAACACATCGGCCGCGGTCAATTACAACAGCACCAAGGTTACCGATCGCCGCAATATCACGGGCACACTGCCGACCGGCGTTATCCTCAACCAGCCGTTGATCGACGATGTTCGCAAGGGCACCATCGAGGAAGCCGTGCCGAAGTGGCGGGCTGTCATTTCCGAAACCTATACCAACGGCATGTTCGACGTGACGGCGCGCTTCAATTACTTCGGCAAATACACGACCTTCTTCGACCCCGTCGCGTTCCCGGCTGCTGCCAACACCCCGGCACTGCAAGCGGCATTCCGCGAACTGTACCCAATTCCCTTCAGCCGGGAATTCGGCGCCCAGGTCAGCGTCGATCTGGAGGCCGGGGTGACGTTCGAGGAACGATTCCGGATCGCCGTCGGGGCCGAAAACCTGTTCGGCACCTTCCCGGAACGCGAACTTCGTAACGCTTATCCGTCGACCGGCGGACAGGCAAACGGCTCGCAATATTCGGACTTCGCTCCCATCGGGCAAGCCGGCGGGTTCTGGTACGTGCGGGCCAGCGCCAAGTTCTGATCGTAACAACCTGGGTTGCGGATATGGGCGGTGGGGTTATCCTGCCGCCCATATTCGTTCCCCCCCCGTTCAACAACCAAAGGAAAATATCATGATGACGCGCTTCACCGGCTTGCTGCTCGCCGCCGCAATTGCCGCTGCGCCCGCCGGCGCTGCCGAGCTCAACCGTATCGGCAACACCCCCCAGGCCAATATCCTGACCGGTGTCATCGTGCCCGCCGGCGCCGAGATCTTCCATCTATCGGGCCAGCTTGCGTCACCGATCGATGCCAGCAAGCCACCGACCAGCGTTGATTCCTATGGCGACACCAAAACCCAGACGGTCAGCATCTTCAACAAAATCAAGGGCCTGCTCGCCGCCCAGGGCTATGCCATGACCGATGTCATCAAGATGACGGTGTTCGTCACTGCCGCCCCCGGTATGGACGGCAAAATGGATTTCGCCGGCTTCAACGCAGGCTATCGCGAATTTTTCGGCACCGCTGAAAACCCCAACAAGGTCGCCCGCTCAACCGTCCAGGTCGCAGCCCTTGCCGGCCCGAATTTCCTGATCGAGATTGAAGTAACAGCAGCGAAGATGCCGAAGTAAGCCGCCGCCGCGCCACAAACGGGTAAAGAAACGCCCTGTCAGACCGGACTCATCCGGTTTGACAGGGCGTTTTCTTTTCCATCACCTCAGCCGCAGGCGACGCCTTCGCGTCAACGGGGAGGAAGCAAATGGCGCTTCAATACACCTCGAACAAGCCGGCAGCGCCCATGCCGCCGCCCACACACATCGTCACCACGACATATTTCGCGCCGCGACGCTTGCCCTCGATCAACGCATGGCCAGTGCAGCGCGCGCCGGTCATGCCATAAGGATGGCCAATCGAAATCGCGCCGCCATTGACGTTGAGGATTTCCTGATCGATGCCCAGCACATCGGCGCAATGCAGCACCTGCACGGCAAAGGCTTCGTTCAATTCCCACAGGCCGATGTCGTTCATCGTCAGGCCATTGGCCTTCAATAGCTTGGGGATGGCGTAAATCGGCCCGATGCCCATTTCATCGGGCTCCAGCCCGGCGACGGCCATGCCGCGATAGGCGCCCAATGGCGTCAGCCCGCGCTGTGCCGCTTCGCCGGCTTCCATCAGCACGCTCGCCGACGCACCATCCGAAAGCTGCGAGGCATTGCCAGCGGTGATGACACCATCGGGCAGCACCGGCTTCAAACCGACCAGCCCGGCCAGCGTCGTTTCGGGCCGATTGCCTTCGTCCTTCGACGTCGTGACTTCGTGAAAGCTGACTTCCTTGGTTTCCTTGTTGACCATGGCCATGCGGCTGGTCATCGGCACGATTTCGGCATCGAACTTGCCAGCCTGTTGCGCCGCCGCCGTCCGCATCTGCGAGCGGAAGCTGTATTCGTCCATCCGGTCACGCGCGATGTTGTAGCGCTTGGCGACGACTTCGGCGGTCTGCAGCATCGGCATATAGACATTGGGGTGCATGGCGAGCAGCTCGGGATCGCCGCCAACGCGCATTTCGGCGGTCTGCACCATCGAGATCGATTCGACCCCGGCGCCGATCGCGATCTGCATGCCATCGACGATGATCTGCTTGGCAGCGGTCGCGATCGACATCACCCCCGACGAGCACTGCCGGTCCATCGATTGGCCCGAAACCGTCACCGGCAGCCCGGCGCGGAGCAGCGCGGTGCGGGCAATATTGCCGCCCTGCACACCCTGTTGAAGCGCCGAGCCCATGATCACATCATCGACTTCACCGCCATCCAATCCGGCGCGCGACACGGCATGCTTGATGGCATGGCCAGCGAGCGTCGGCGATGGCGTGGCGTTGAACGCCCCGCGAAATGCCTTGCCGATGGGGGTACGGGCGGTGGAAACGATTACAGCTTCACGCATGATAGTTCCTTTTTTCTGACCCCTCTCCCGTTCGGGGAGAGGGCGGAGCGCGCCCGCCACTTGGCGGGTGGGAGGGTGAGGGAAATCTAGCTCGGAAAACGACCCATGCCCGGCTCGCTGGGCAGGGCAATGGCGCCGGTGAACAACGCAACGCCATGGTAAAAATTCACCAGTTGGACGATTTCCAACAGCGCCGCTGTATCGAAATGCGCCGAAACCCGGGCAAATTCGGCATCATCCAGCTTCTTGCGCGCCAACAGTGCATCGACCGTGGCGAAGACAGCGGCGTCCTTGGCGTCCCAATTGCCATCATCGGCATGGCCATCAAAGGTCGATCGCACCTGCGCATCCGACAATCCGGCCTTGGCTGCGAATAATTTGGTGTGGATGCCCCATTCATATTCGCAACCGGTCTGCGCCGCCGTCCGGTCAATGACCAGTTCGCGCGTATGAAAATCAAGCGCGCCCTTGCCAGCCACGGCGCCACCCAAAAAGCGCTCGAGCGCCTTTTGGCTCTGCCCCATCGAGGTAAACAGCCCCAACGGCTCGCTCCCCGGTGCAACAAGCTTTTCAACCGTGGCGGCAAACGCCTCGGGCCAGGGTTTTTCCAGATATCCGATGCGGCTCATGCCCAGTTCCTTACAAAAACGTCAGCGTGATCCATTCGGCAACGAGCGCCGGCTTGGTTTCGCCGTCGATTTCCACGGTCACGGTGCTGGTCGTCTGCCAGGCGCCATCAGGGCGCTGCGTCACATCGGCAAGCGCAAAACGCCCGCGTACCCGGCTGCCGCTTTTCACCGGCGCCATGAAACGCACTTTGTTGAGGCCATAATTGACCCCCATCCGCGCACCCTGAATGCCTGGCATGGCGCCATAGGCAAACACCGAACACAGGCTGAGCGTGAGGTAGCCATGGGCGATGGTGGTGCCGAACGGCGTTTGTTTGGCGAGTTCGGGGTTCACATGGATGAATTGGTGATCGCCAGTGACTTCGGCAAAAGCATCGATCTTGGCCTGATCGACCAAAATCCAGTCGGACACGCCGACTTCGCTGCCGACGAGAGCCCGATAATCTTCCAGCGCCAACGGCTTTGCCATGCTTGTCGAATCCCCGTGGATGTTTTGCGGCAACCTAGGCGCCAGTTTACGCTTGCGTCAACTGCCGACCCGGTGCGCAGCCGCCCGGCATCCGCTTCCCACACCTCCGCCGCAGCGCTAGAACCCCGCCATGACCAGCCTAGATTCCGCGCGCAACGCGATGCGCTCCCTCCACCGCGCGCCCGAGCCCGAGGTTCTGGCGACGCTGCTGCCGACCGCGACCCTGGCCCCCGCCGCCCGCGACGCCGTTGTCGGCCGTGCACTCGGGCTGCTGGCGGACCTGCGCGCCGCCCAGGGGGAGGGCTGGGTCAACCGTTTCCTCCACCAATATCGCCTCAACACCGCCGAAGGCGTCGCACTACTCAGCCTTGCCGAAGCCTTTTTGCGGGTTCCCGATGCCGAAACGGCCGACGCCCTGATCCGTGACAAGATCGGCACCGCCGATTGGGCACAACATGCCGGGGAAAGCGATTCAGCGTTGGTCAATTCCGCCACCTGGGGGCTCGTCATCACCCGCGCGCTCATGGGTGACGATGGCAAATCATCGGTGCTCAAACGCCTTGTCGCGCGCGCTGGCGAGCCATTCGTTCGCCAGGCGGTGGGCGCGGCAATGCGCATGATGGGCCAGGTGTTCGTCATGGGCCGCACGATCGACGAAGCCATCGCCCGCGCTGCTGAAAAAGAAAATGCCGGCTTCACCGCCAGCTTCGACATGCTCGGCGAAGCGGCGCGCACCCACGCCGATGGTCAGCGTTATTTCGAAAGCTATCGCGCCGCCATCCGTGACACCGCCAAGGCGACAAAAGCCGCCGCGATCACCGATCGCCACTCGGTAAGCGTCAAGTTATCGGCGCTGCACCCGCGCTACGAAACCGCCCATGCCGCCACCTGCGTTCCGGAACTGGTCGCCATGCTGCGCCAGCTCGCCCATGAAGCTGCCGCCGCCGGCATCGGCCTGACTGTGGATGCCGAAGAATCCGAACGGCTGATGATGAGCCTCGACATCATCGAGGCTGTGGCGCGCGACCAGCAGATCGCCGGCTGGGATGGTTTCGGCATGGCGGTGCAGGGCTATGGCAAGCGCGCTCGGCGCGTCATCGCCTGGGCCGAAGCGCTTGGCGCCGCCACCGGCCGCCGGCTGACCGTGCGGCTGGTCAAGGGCGCCTATTGGGACAGCGAGATCAAGCGCACCCAGGAACAGGGGCTGGCCGATTATCCGCTGTTTACCCGCAAGGCGGCGACCGATGTCTCCTACCTCGCCTGCGCGCATGACATGTTATTGGCGCCGCATATCTACCCGGCCTTTGCCACGCATAATGCGCTGACCGTTGCCACCATTCTTGAATGGGCCGGCGCGTCACGCGATTTCGAATTTCAGCGGCTGCACGGCATGGGCGAAGGGTTGTTCGAACGGCTGGTGCGCGAACAAGGCTATAAATGCCGCACCTATGCCCCCGTTGGCGGCCACCGTGATCTGCTCGCCTATCTCGTGAGGCGCTTGCTGGAAAATGGTGCCAATTCGAGTTTCGTCCATCAGCTTGCCGATGCCAATGTCAGCGATGCGGTGCTGCTCGCCGATCCCGCGGTAAAGATTGCCGCTGTTGGCGGTACGCCGCACCCGTCGATTCCACTACCGATACGGTTGTTCGGGGACTCGCGCGACAATTCGGCCGGAATTGATCTGGCCGATGAGCAAGTGCTGGCGAGGGTTGCGGCGGGGATTGCGGCCTCAAAAGACCCCTCTCCCCGGCCGGCTGCGCCGTCTCTCGACCTCCCCCCGGCGGGGGGAGGTGTCAGTTCACCTCCCCCCGCCGGGGGGAGGTCGAGAGACACGCGAAGCGCGGCCCGGGAGAGGGGCGATTCAAGCACCGACCTCGCCACCGCTCTGACCGCCACCCACGCCGCCTTCCCCGCCTGGGCCGCCACCCCCGTTGCCACCCGCGCGGCAATACTCGACCGGCTCGCCGACCTGCTCGAAGCCGAAACGCCGGCGCTCATGGCCTTTCTCGTCCATGAAGCCTGCAAAACCATCCCCGACGCGCTGGGCGAAGTCCGCGAAGCGGTGGATTTCTGCCGCTACTATGCTGCCGAGGCACGGCGACTGTTCACCCCCACCCTGCTGCCTGGCCCAACTGGTGAACGCAACGAACTTCACCTTGTCGGCCGCGGCACTTTTGCCGCCATCGCTCCCTGGAATTTCCCGCTCGCCATCTTCATCGGCCAGATCGCCGCTGCGTTGGTCGCCGGCAATACCGTCGTCGCCAAACCGGCACCGCAAACGCCCGAAATCGCCAGGCGCGCTGTGGCGCTTGCCTACAAGGCCGGCGTCCCTGTCGCGGTGCTGGCGCTCGTTACGGGCGGCGGCGATGTCGGTGATGCGCTGGTCCGCGATCCGCGCATCATGGGCGTGGTCTTTACCGGCAGCACGGCCACTGCCCGCCGTATCGCCCGCGCCCTGCTCGATGATGAAAACCGGCCCCTGGTGCCGCTGATCGCCGAAACCGGCGGCATCAACGCGATGATCGTCGATTCAACCGCGCTGACCGAACAGGTTGTGCAAGATGTCATCACCAGCGCCTTTCGCTCCGCCGGGCAACGCTGTTCGGCGCTGCGACTGCTGCTGGTGCAGGCGGATGTCGCCGACCGGACGCTGGCCATGCTCAAGGGCGCCATGGACACGCTGGTGGTGGGCGACCCGGTCGATCCGGCCACCGATGTCGGTCCGGTCATCGACGCGGCGGCATATGACCGGCTGGAAACCTATCGCCAGAGCCAGCGCGCCCGCTGGCTGCACACCGTGCCCGTCCCGACGACCGGCAATTTCATCGCGCCCACCGTCATCACGCTCGACAGCATCGCCGATCTGCAGACGGAATGGTTCGGCCCCCTGCTCCACGTCGTCACCTGGAAAGCCGGCGATCTCGCCGCCACCATCGCTGCGGTCAATGCGCTCGGCTATGGCCTGACCATGGGGCTGCACAGCCGCATCGCCAGTGTCGCCGCCAGCGTCACCGCCGCTGCCCATGTCGGCAACCTTTACGTCAACCGCTCGATGATCGGTGCCATCGTCGGCAGCCAGCCGTTCGGCGGCGAAGGCCGCTCGGGCACGGGATTCAAAGCCGGTGGCCCGCATTATCTGCTGCGCTTTGTCAATGAACGCACCATTTCCACCGATACGACCAGCGCCGGCGGCAATGCCAGCCTGCTCAGCATCGAAGATGTCGGCCCCGGCGCCTTGCCGCCGACAAAATGAGCCGCCATTTACGCGCCTGCATTTTTGCGTATAGCTACTCCGCATGAACGCTCAAAGCCCGATCATCGCCGCGCCTGAACCGCTTCGGCTTACGCTGCCCAAGCGCGATTGGCGCGCCGCTTTCGGGGCTTTGCGCCGCTTGCTCCACGACAAGGATGCGACCGGGGAAGTTTTCGAGATCATGCGCGCCCTGAATGGCGATTCGACGCGCAAGGGCTATCAGCGCCTGCTCACCACCGCCGAAGGCGGCCGCCTCGCCTATGCCCGCGAGGAACTGGCGCAAAAACTGGCTGATCGCGCCTGGCTGGCAACGCTGTCGCCGGGCAGTCTGGGCGCTACCTATCGTGATTTCACCGACACCGGCGGCGTGACCCCGCAAGGGCTGGTCGCGGTATCGAGTAATGTGATGATGGACATTGCTCACCCCATCGCGTGGTTCGGGCGCCGCATCCGCGATTCGCACGATCTGTGGCACGTCACCACCGGCTATGGGCTCGATTCGCTGGGCGAGGCCTGCCTCGTGGCGTTTTCCTATGCCCAGACGCGCTCGCTCGGCTGGGCCTTCATTGCGGTCGGCGCGGCGTTCAAAAGCCGCAAGGCGCCCACGCGTCAACCCTATGTCGCTGCCATCCGCGAAGGCTATGCCCGCGGCAAGGCGGCCCGCTGGCTGCCGGCGCAGGATTGGACAGCGCTGCTGCCGCTGCCGCTCGCTGATGTCCGCGCCCGGCTGGGGCTGAACCCGGCGCTCGTCTACCAATCGATTCCGGTCGAATACCGCGGCGACGCCGTACCCAAGGGTTGATACCGTACCGGTAAAAACGCGTTACGTGCCTATCTCCAGCGCCGGGCGCGGATCGATCATCGAGCCGTCGGGCAGCGCTGTGAAGGTGGTCTGGGTCGGATAGGCAAATTCAATGCGCAGTTCGGCAAAGCGACGGATGATCGCCAGCCCGATAGCATGACGTTCGGCCATCATCACCTCAAGTTCCGGTTCAGTGACGTGATAGACGATCTCGAAATCGAGCGACGATTCTGAAAACGCGACAAAAAAGCAGCGATCGAAACGACAGCGCGGTCGCGCCGCGACAATGGCTTCGATTTCGCCCGGAATGGCCTCCATCATGTCGGGCGGAGTCTGGTAGATCACGCCGATGGTGAACAGCACCCGGCGTTCCGTGATCCGCTTCAGGTTCGATATTTGCTGATCCAGCAGCTTGGCATTGGAAACGATCAATTGTTCGCCAGATAGCGCGCGCACGCGCGTTGTCTTCAGGCCGATAGCTTCGACCGTTCCGGTGTTGCCGCCATAGCTGATCGCTTCGCCGACCTTGAAAGGCCGATCGAACAAAATCGCCAACGCTGCGAACAGATCGCCGAAAATCCCCTGTGCGGCAAAACCGATGGCGATGCCGCCGACACCCAGCCCCGCCACCAACGCGGTGACATTGACCCCCAGATTATCGAGAATCAGTATCGTCGCCAGCGCCCAGACGACCACATTGACCAGCACCCGCATGATATTGACCGCGCTGTCGAAACTATCGCTGTCCTCGCTTTCGGCGGCGCGCCGGTCGAGCAGCGCCAGCAGCAACTCACGCGCCCACAGCGCCCCCTGAATGGCGAACGAGATGGTGAAGACCACGCCGACCACCGCTTGCATCGTCAGCGGCGTATCGGTGCTATTGACCACCATATAGGTCGCCAGCACCGCCAGAAACGGGCTGCGCGTGCGCTTGATGACGCGCCGGGCAAAGCCGCGCCAATGCGTGATCGGGTAGCTGGTCCCCAAAAGCCGGCCCAGACCCCAGCGCAGCGCATAAAACACAAAATACAGCGCGACCGCGCTGGCGATGGCAATCAACGCCGCGCTGCGATCACTGGTCAGCCAGGCATAGGTGTCGATGGTCAGCGAGTGCGCCTCGCCGGCTACTTGAGCCGGCAGGCGCCGAATCGGCGAATCTGCCATCACGCGGTCACCAGCGCGGCCGCCAACGCCGCTGCCAACCAGGTCGGCTGGCGCACGGTCACGGCGCTGTCACCGATCCGCAATGGGCCACCAGCGGCATCAAGCCGCAAATGCGCAAAGCTATTGCCGCGCAGTGTGCCGATGCTGCGACCGGCAGCGTCGCGAATGATGCCATCATCGGCGGGTCCGTCAAAGCTGATCGGCACCAGCCGCCGCCTCACCTTGTCCCGGTGGTGCATCCGGGCGGTATTTTCCTGCCCGACGTAACAGCCCT
>JBBQMB010000088.1:0-12230 GCA_038328515.1 Sphingomonadales bacterium | reverse complement strand
CCCGCCCATCAAAGCGCCTAAGCCCCCGCGCCATGGCTCCCACCCCGCACCGGTTCGCCTTTCCCGCCATGTTGCTCGGCAGCATCATGCTGGCCTTCGGGCCATGGCTGGTCCGGCTCGCCGATGTCGCGCCGGTCGCATCGGCGTTCTGGCGGCTGGCGCTGGCGGTGCTGCCGCTGGCGTTGCTGGCCCGCTTTGCCGCAGCGCCTGCCGCAGTATCCGCCCGACGCGATCGCCGGGTACTGGCGCTGGCGGCGCTGGCCGGGCTGTTTTTTGCCGGCGACATTGCGCTCTGGCATTACGGCATCGTCCGCACCACGCTGGCCAATTCAGCGCTTTTGTCGAATGCCGCCAGCTTCCTGCTGCCGCTCTGGGGGTTCGTCGTGCTCGGCCACAAACCCGGGCGGCTGGCGCTGCTTGCCATCGGCTGTGCGCTGGCCGGGGCGCTGCTGCTGATCGGACAAAGCGCCGAACTGTCACCGCGCCATCTCACCGGTGATCTGCTCTGCCTCGGCGCTGCGCTGCTTTATACGGCCTATCTGATCGTCGTTGATCGGCTGCGCGGCTCCTTGACCGTGTTCCCGCTGCTGGCGCTCGCCACTGGCTTTGGCGCGCTGGCGCTGCTCGGGCCGGCGCTGGCCAGCACGCCCTTCTGGCCCAAGGACTGGACCCCGCTCATTCTGCTCGCACTGGCCAGCCAGGTCATCGGCCAGGGGCTGGTGGTCTTCGCCGTCGGGCATCTGCGCCCCCTCGTTGTCGGCCTCACCCTGCTGGTGCAGCCCGCCATCGCGGCCATCATCGGCGCCATGCGCTTCGGCGAAGTGCCCGGCCTTGCCGAAATAGCCGGTGCCGCGCTGGTCGTTGTCGCGCTGGTGCTGGTGCGCCTGCCTGAAAAAGCGCCTCCGGCGGGCAGGGCCTGAGGCCCTGCACCCCGCGGCACGTCAAGCCGTTTTCTTCGCCGGCGCTTTCTTCTTCGCAGCCGGCTTCTTCGCCACGGGTTTCTTTGCCGCCACCTTCTTCACCACCGCCTTCTTCACCGGCTTTTTCCCCGCCTTGGGCGGCATCGCGGCGCGTACATCGATCAGCGCCGCCGCCGCCTCCAGCGCAATGGTCATGCCATCTTCGCTTTTCGGCACCGTCGCATTGGTGCTGCCATCGGTGATATACTGCCCGAAACGCCCGGCCATCAGCTTCATTTCGGCGCCTGACACCGGGTGCGCCCCGATGATGCGCAAGGGCGCCATCGTCCCCCGCGCCCGCGGCCCCGCTGCCGCCGCTTCGGCGAGTTTTACAACAGCGGCGTTCATGCCGGTTTCAAACACTTCGGCGGTCGAGGTCAGCCGCGCATATTTGCCGCTATGCGCCAGGTACGGCCCATAACGCCCAATGCTGGCGGTGATCGGTTCGCCGCTTTCAGGGTGGGCGCCGATGGTGCGCGGCAGCGCCAGCAATTGCAGCGCCAGCGCCAGATCATCGGGCCCCGCCACCGGTGCATCCTTGGGAATCGACGCGCGCGGCGGCTTTTCACCTTCCCCCAATTGCACATAGGCGCCAAAGCGCCCGGAGCGCAGGCTGACGATTTCGCCGCTCACCGGATCGGTGCCGAGCACTTGTGGCCCGACCGATTCCTGCCCGGCATTATCGCCAGCGAATTGACGTGTATAGCGACATTCGGGGTAATTCGAGCACGCCACAAACGCCCCGAATTTCCCGGTTTTCAGGCTCAACCGGCCATTGCCACAGGTCGGGCACAGCCGCGGGTCACCGCCATCGGCGCGCGCCGGGAACAGCATCGGCGCCAGATATTCATCAAGCGCAACCGTCACATCGGACGGCTTTAGCTCAAGGATTTCCTTGGTTTTGGGCGAAAAATCATCCCAGAATTCGCGCAGCACCTTCAGATATTCAAGGTCGCCTGCCGACACCGTATCAAGCTGGCTTTCCAGATCGGCGGTAAAATCATAACCGACATATTTTTCGAAAAACCGCTCAAGGAATGCGGTGACCAACCGGCCCTTTTCCTCAGCCCAGAAACGGTTCTTTTCCACCCGCACATAGGATCGATCGCGCAGCGTCTGCAAGATCGCGGCATAGGTCGAGGGCCGGCCGATGCCCAGTTCTTCCAGCCGCTTGACCAGCGACGCTTCCGAAAAGCGCGGCGGTGCCTCGGTGAAATGCTGCTTGGCGAGCGCTTCCTTGACCGGGCAATTTTCGCCCTGTTTCAAGCGCGGCAGGCGCCGGCCTTCATCATCATCGCTATCCGACGGCAGGTCTTCATTGGTTTCGGTATAAACCGCGAGGAACCCCGGCGACAAAATCACCTGACCCGTGGCGCGCAACCCTGTCTGCAACGTGGCATCGAGCAGATCGATGCTCGTCCGCTCCATCCGCGCGCTCGCCATCTGGCTGGCGACGGTGCGCTTCCACACCAGCGCATACAGCTTGTCGGCGTCACCTTGCGGGCTGCGCGCCGGCCGCGCCATCAGCTCAGTCGGGCGAATCGCTTCATGGGCTTCCTGGGCATTCTTGGCCTTGGTGGCATAGTGGCGCGGCTTTTCCGGCAGCACATCGGGCCCGCGACCGAAATCCTCCCCGATCACATCGCGCACTGCGGCAATCGCTTCGCTGCCGATCTGCACGCCGTCGGTCCGCATATAGGTGATGCGGCCGTCTTCATACAGGCCCTGCGCCACCCGCATCGTGTGGCTGGCGGTAAAGCCCAGCTTGCGCGCGGCTTCCTGCTGGATCGTCGAGGTGGTGAAGGGCGGATAGGGGTTGCGCGTCGCCGGCTTGGTTTCAACCGCATGGACGCTGAACACCCCCATTTCGACCGCCCGGCGCGCCGCTTCGGCATCCTTGCCATTGGCGATATCGAAGCGATCGAGCTTCTTGCCGCGCCAAAAGCTCAACCGCGCCGGAAAGCCCTGACCGGCTGATGATGCCATGTTGGCCTCGACCGTCCAATATTCACGCGCAATATGCGCTTCGATGTCGCGCTCGCGCTCCACCACCAGCCGCAGCGCCACCGATTGCACCCGCCCGGCGCTTTTCGCCCCCGGCAGCTTGCGCCACAGCACCGGCGACAGCGTAAAACCGACCAGATAATCGAGCGCCCGGCGCGCCAGATAGGCATCGACGAGATCCTGATCGATCTCGCGTGGCCGCGCCATTGCCGCCAAAATCGTCGTCTTGGTGATTTCGTTGAAGGTCACCCGCTGCACCCCGCCCTTGGGCAGCGCCTTTTTGGCCTTGAGCCATTCATACAGATGCCACGAAATCGCCTCGCCCTCGCGATCGGGATCGGTGGCGAGAATCACATGATCGGCGCGCTTGGCAGCGTCTGAAATCGCCTTCAACTGCTTGGCGCGATCCCCCGAAACTTCCCACAACATGGCGAAGTCATTGTCGGGATTGACCGAGCCATCCTTGGGCGGCAAGTCGCGGATATGGCCAAAGCTGGCCAGAACTTCATAGTTCGACCCCAGATATTTATTGATCGTCTTGGCCTTGGCAGGCGATTCCACGATCACGAGGTCCATGCGGGTCCTGACTTTACTATTGCGGCGCGGCCCTACGCGGCTTTTGGGGCGGGACGCAAGGGGTGACACCAATTTGCGGGCTCTCGATTGCATGATAGGATAGAACACTTTCAGCAATCGAGGCCGAAAATGCGCACGACCCAGCAATTCAGCATCACTCTGCCCAACGAGATGGCCGAAGCGGTGCGTGCCAAGGTTGCCGGTGGTGACTATGCCAGTGAAAGTGAAGTCATCCGTGATGGCCTGCGCGCCCTGTTGGCGCGCGACCGCGCCGAGGCGGCGTGGCTGCGCGATGTCATCGCACCGGTTTATGACGCGCACCGCGCCGACCCATCACGCGGCGTGCCGATCGACGAGGTTCGCGCCCGGTTTGCCGCGCGGCAAACCAGGATCGACACCGACGCGTGATTCGGTACGAGATTGTTTTTCAACCCGAAGCCATTGTTCAGCTCGAAAACCTTGAAGTCTACATCGCCGAACACGCTTCAGCCGCCATCGCCGGCCGCTATATTTCGGCGATCATCGACCATTGCCAAAGCCTCGCCGAATTTCCGCTGCGCGGCACCAACCGTGACGATATTCGCCCCGATTTGCGCACAATGAGTTATCGCCATCGAACGCTCATCGCTTTTGTGGTCGGTGATGTGCGTGTTGACATTCTGGGCATATTCCATGGCGGCCAGAACTGGGAAGCGCGCTTTTCAGACTAGGTCGCCACTCGCCCGCCAGCATGGCGCACCAGCCCGCCCGCCAGTTCCAGATCGAGCAGCACCGTCGCCACCACCGCCGCCGGCAACCCCGACAGGCGCACCAGTTCATCGATGGCGACCGGCGTGGGCGACAGCAGCGCCGCAACCGCCGCGCGCTCGCCATCGCCGGCATCGGCCGCCGGTTCGTCGTACCAAATTGCCGATTCGGCCGCCTTGAACCGCATGCCGACCTGCGGACCCTGCCCAAAGGCTGACAGCGCCTCCACCACATCGGCCGCCGATTGCACCAGCGTCGCCCCCTCGCGGATCAGCAGATTGCACCCCTGCGCGCGCGGATCGAGCGGTGAGCCCGGTATCGCCATGACTTCGCGCCCGGCCTCGGCAGCGATGCGCGCGGTGATCAGCGACCCCGATTTCGGCGCGCCTTCAACCACCAGGGTGCCGGCCGCCAGCCCGGCAATCACCCGGTTGCGGCGCGGGAAATGCCGCGCCTGCGGTTCCACGCCCGGCTTCTGTTCGGCCAGAATCAAGCCTTTTTCGGCGATTTCAGCCATCAGCGCGGCGTGTTCGGGCGGGTAAACGACATCAACCCCGCCGGCGACCACCGCAATGGTACCGCCCTGCATGGCGCCCTGATGCGCCGCGGCATCGATGCCGCGCGCCAGCCCCGAAACCACCACCAGATCCTGCGCCGCCAGATCATTGGCCAATTGCCGCGCAAAGCGCACCCCGGCGGCGCTGGCGTTGCGCGCCCCGACAATCGCCACCGCCGGGCGATCGAGCAACCCCACATCGCCGCGCGCCGCCAGCACCGGCGGCGCCGAATCGAGCGCCGCGAGCAATGCCGGATAGGCCGGGGTACCGATGAAAACCATCGTCGCACCGATCCGATCAAGCGCGGCAATCTCGGCCTCCGCTTCCGCAACCGGCGCGATCACCAACGCCCGGCCGCCGCGCCGCGCCAGATCGGGAATCGCGCAAAGCGCGGCATCAGCACTGCCAAAGCGCGCGATCAACTGCCGATAGGTGATCGGCCCAATCGAATCGGTACGGATCAGCCGCAGCCGCGCGACAGCATCATCAGGCATCATTTCTGGCCGATCCGGCTTTCGGTGCCAGCCCGCAGCCGCGCGATATTATCGCGGTGCTTCCAAAACAAAATGACCGACATCACCGCCAGCGCAATGCCGCTGTGCACCGACCCGAGCGCCACAGCGGCAGCAGGGGCCGCCACCGCCGCCGCCAGCCCGCCGACCGACGAATGGCGGGTAACCAGCGCGCCGGCAGCCCAGGCGACCAGCGCCGCCACTCCGGCAAGCGGCACCGCCGCCAGCGCCACGCCAAGCAGTGTCGCCACGCCCTTGCCACCACGAAATTTCAGCCAGACCGGGTAACAATGGCCGATAAATGCTGCGACCCCCGCCAGCATCCCGGCCTCGACCCCGCCAAACTGCCGCGCCAGCAACACCGCCGCCACGCCCTTGCCGGCATCGAGAAGCAACGTCGCCGCCGCCAACCCCTTGTTGCCGGTGCGCAGCACATTGGTCGTGCCGATATTGCCCGAACCGACGCTGCGAATGTCGATGCCGATGGCGCTGGTCAGCAACAGCCCAAAGGGGATGCTGCCCAACAGATAGCCGATGCCGATCCAAAGCAATGATGTGGTCCCCATGCGCCGAACCTAGCGCCCGCCGCCCGGGTTTGAAAGCCCGGGCGGGTTCGTTATGGTGCCATCAAAGGGGCGGCAACATGCGGCGGTGGCAACGGATTCTGACAGGGCTGGCGCTGGTGCTGGGCGCGGCCCCCGCGCTGGCCGCTGGCATGCTGCCCACCCCGGCGCGCGCGGCAGGCGCTGCCGATGGCCCCTATCCGCTGCTCATCATTCGCGGTGCCACCATCATCACCGGCAATGGCGGCCCGCCCTATGGCCCGGCCGATATCATCATAAAACAGGGCCGCATCGCCGAAATCCGCAGCGCCGGTACGCCGGGCCTGCCGATGCAATCCAATCGCGAACCGCGCGGCGCCACGCGCGAAATCGATGCCACCGGCATGTATGTCATGCCCGGTTTTGTCGACATGCACGGCCATAATGGTGACCCCGACAAGGCGCCCGACCCGAGCTATGCTTATCGGCTTTGGCTGGCGCACGGCGTCACCACGGTACGCGGCGTCTCGTTTTTTGGCGGTGATGCCGCCCATGCGCTCGATGACAAGCGCCGCAGCGCCGCCGGCGACATCACCGCCCCCCGGCTTTATGTCTACCAAACACTCGGCTCGGGCTGGAGCGGCGGCCGCGTGCAAACCCCCGAAAAGGCGCGCGAATGGGTGCGCTGGGCCGCCAAAGCGGGCATCGACGGCATAAAATTCTTCAATCGCGGCGATGAAACCCCCGAAATCGACCGCGCCGCCATCGATGAGGCCAAAAAGCTCGGCCTCGGCACCGTCGCGCATCTGTCACAGCCCAATGTCGCCGAATTCAACGCCCGCGATGCTGCCGCCGCCGGGCTCGGCTCCGTCACGCATTTCTATGGCCATTTCGAAGCGCTGCTCAAGGATCGCCGCATCCAGGACACGCCAGCCGACTATAATTTCAACGAGGAACAGATGCGCTTTGGCGGCATCGCCGACATCTGGAACCAGATTTACGAACCCGGCGGCCCGGAATGGGTGGATTATCTCAAGGCCCAAAAAGCCACTGGCGTCACCTTTGATCCGACCTTCAACATCTACAGCGCCAGCCGCGACCTGATGCGCGCCAAAAATGCCGATTGGCACGCCAGATATGCGCTGCCCTCGATGACGCAATTCTACGAATCGAACCGCGACAATCACGGCAGCTATTTTTACGACTGGACCACGGCGCGCGAAACAAGCTGGCGCAATTTCTATGGTCGCTACATGCGGCTGGTAAATGATTACAAAAACATGGGTGGCCGCGTCACCACCGGCAGCGACCCGGGCTTCATCTATCAGCTCTGGGGTTTCGGCTATATCCTCGAACTCGAAATGCTCCAGGAAGCCGGCTTTTCGCCGCTTGAGGTGATGACCGCCGCCACCATAAACGGCGCCCGCACGCTCAATGACCCGAGGCATCAGGAACCCGAATTCGGCCTCGTCCGCGCCGGCATGATCGCCGATCTCGTCATCACCCCGGAAAACCCGCTCGCCAATTTCAAGACCCTCTACGGCACCGGCTTTGTCCGCCTCAACCCCGCCACCAACCGCTCCGAAAGCGTCGGCGGCGTGCGCTGGACGATCAAGGAAGGCCAGGTTTTCGACGCCCCGGCGCTGCTCAAATCGGTTGCCGATCAGGTCGCACAGGAAAAGGCAAAGGCAGCGCGGTCATCGGCGCCCTAGCCAGTCAGCCGTTCCCGACCTAAAACTCGGCGCCATGACCACGACGCTCGCCATCGCCCTTGCCCAGTTGAACGCCATTGTCGGCGGGCTCGATGCCAATACCGATGCCATATTGGCGGCGCGCGCCGGGGCGCCGGAGTCCGATCTGCTGGTCACGCCGGAACTCAGCGTCATCGGCTATCCCCCCGAAGATCTGGTACTCAAACCGGCGCTGGTCACCGCCGCCATGGCACAGGTCGAACGGCTCGCCGCTGCCACCGCCGATGGTGGCCCGGCGCTGCTCGTCGGCGCGCCGCTGGCGGAGAACGGCCGGCTTTTCAACGCCATGTTCTTGCTCGATGGCGGCAAGATCGCCGGCATCACCCGCAAGCATGATCTGCCCAACTACGGCACCTTCGATGAAAAGCGGGTGTTCGCCGCTGGCCCGATGCCCGGCCCGCTGGCGTTTCGCAGCGCCCGGCTCGGCGTGCCGATCTGTGAGGATATCTGGACGCCCGATGTCACCGAATGCCTTGTCGAAACCGGCGCGGACATCCTTATCGTCCCCAACGGCTCCCCCTTTGAAACCGGCAAGGATGACCGGCGGCTGAGCCTTGCCGTCGCGCGCGTCACCGAAACCGGGCTGCCGCTGGTCTATCTCAACCGCGTCGGCGGGCAGGACGAACTGGTCTTCGATGGCGCCAGCTTTGTCCTCAATGCCGATCGCAAGCTGGCGGTGCAGCTCCCCGATTGGGACGAAATCGTGCAACTCACCCATTGGACGCGCCAGGGCATCCACTGGACCTGCGCCCCCGGCACCATCGCGCCGCGCGATGACGATCCCGCCGATATCTACCACGCCATGATGGTGGGATTGCGCGATTATGTGAACCGCAACGGCTTTCCCGGCGTCGTGCTCGGCCTGTCGGGGGGCATTGATTCGGCGCTGTCAGCAGCGGTCGCGGTCGATGCGCTCGGCGCCGATCGGGTCTGGTGCGTGATGATGCCATCCCCCTACACCAGCGCCGACAGCCTCGAAGATGCAGCGCTCTGCGCCCGGATGCTCGGCTGCCGGCTCGATACGGTCGGCATCGGCCCCGCGATGGCAGCGTTCGATACCATGCTGGCGCCGCTGTTCGCCGGCCGCGCGCCCGATACCACCGAGGAAAACATCCAGTCGCGAATAAGGGGCCTCAGCCTGATGGCGATGAGCAACAAATTCGGCCCGATGCTGCTCACTACCGGCAACAAGAGCGAAATGAGTGTCGGCTATGCCACCATTTATGGCGATATGGCCGGCGGTTATTCGGTGCTCAAGGATGTTTACAAAACCACGGTGTTCAAGCTGTGCGAATGGCGCAACCACCACCACCCGCGCCTCAGCATCGGCCCAAAAGGCCCGGTGATACCCCAGCGCGTCATCGACAAGCCACCCACCGCCGAACTGCGCGACAACCAGCGCGATGATGACAGCCTGCCGCCCTATGATCTGCTCGATCGCATCCTCATCGGGCTGGTGGAAAACGAAAGCTCGGCGGCCGAACTGATCGCCGATGGCATCGACCCGGCGATTGTCGCGCGCATTGAACGCCTGCTCTACATCGCCGAATACAAGCGCCGCCAGGCCCCGCCCGGGGTCAAGATCGGCAGCCGCAATTTCGGGCGGGATCGCCGCTACCCGATCACCAACGCCTTTCGCACCGCGTGAAACGCGGCGCCCGTGCAGCCGGAAAGCCCCTTACATGATCGCCACCCGCTTCGCCCCCTCGCCCACCGGCAGCCTCCACGCCGGCAATATCCGCACCGCACTGGTCAACTGGCTGCTGGCCCGCAAGGCCGGCGGGCGCTTTGTGCTGCGCCTCGATGATACCGATCTGGCGCGCTCGACCGCAGAATCTGCCGCCAGCATCCGCGCCGATCTGGCGTGGCTCGGCCTCGCCCCCGATGCCGAAGTCCGCCAGTCCGACCGTTTTGCGCTTTATGAGGCAGCACTATCCCAACTCGAAACCAACGCCCGCGCCTATCGCGCCTATGAAACCCCGGCCGAACTCGATCTCAAGCGCCGTGTTCAGCAACAGCGCGGCCTGCCACCGGTTTATGATCGCGCCGCGCTGGCGTTGACAAACGCCGATCATGCCGATTTCGCCGCCCGCGGTATCTTGCCCGTCTGGCGCTTCAAGCTCGATACCGCCGCCGCGATCCGCTGGCATGATGGCGTGCGCGGCGATGCCCATATCGATCCGGCGTCGCTGTCCGATCCGGTGGTCAAGCGCGCCGACGGCAGTTGGCTGTATATGCTGCCTTCGGTGGTCGACGACATCGACCTTGGCATCACCGATATCGTGCGCGGTGAAGACCATGTCACCAATTCCGCCGTGCAGATCCAGATGTTCGAAGCGCTGGGTGCCGTCATCCCGCGCTTTGCGCATATGGCGCTGCTCACCGGCGCCGATGCCGCGCTGTCAAAACGCATCGGGTCGCAAGGCGTGGCGGCGTGGCGTGATGCCGGGATCGAGCCCCAGGCCGTGGCGGCGCTGCTCGCCCGGCTCGGCACATCGCTGCCGGTCGAGCCGGTCGCAGCGCTCGCCGATCTGCTGCCGGGGTTCGACCTTGCCAGCTTTGGCCGCGCCCCGGCGCGTTTCGACCCGGCCGATCTGGCGACGCTCAGCGCCCGCACCCTGCACATGCTCGATTTTACCGCCGTCGCCAGCCGCTTGCCCGCCGGCATGACCGCGCCGGTGTGGAACGCTGTGCGCGGCAATCTCGAAACGCTGGCGCAAGCCCGGGATTGGCAGGCCATCATCACCGGGCCGCTGACGGTATCGGCCAACCCCGAAGACGCTGACTTCCTTAAGGCCGCCGCCGCATGCCTCGCCGATCTCGATTGGAGCGACGATATCTGGGCGCGCTGGACCACCGCGCTCAAGGCGCAAACCGGCCGCAAGGGCCGCAGCCTGTTCCACCCGCTGCGCCACGCCCTCACCGGCCGTGACACCGGCCCCGAAATGGCGGCGCTGCTACCGCTGATCGGCCGCGACGCAGCGCTGGCGCGGCTTGGCTGAGCGCTGCGGCAGCGTGATGCTGGCATCCGGCGGGGCGAGCCGATAAGGTGGCTTACCCCGCCGGAGATTTTTTCGATGTCGTTCCTCAACCCGTCGCGAATCGAAGCGCGCCGCCGCCGCATCCTGATTGGCGGGGCTTCGATGCTGTTGACCGCGCTCATCATGACCGCCTTCATGCTCGAATCGCGCTCGGGCTATTCGGGGCGGGTGATGAAGGTCATCTACATGCAAAGCTGGAAGGCCGACCGGACGCGCAACGATACGCTCGCCGATGCCACGGCCACCGAAGCCGCCCGCCAACAACGCCTGGCGCAATCGCGCGACTATATCGCCACCCTGTCGGGCCCGGCGCGCGCCAAGGCGCAGGAACAATATGACAAATATGTCGAAGGCGGCGGCGTGGAAAAAGATATTCCGTTCGTCATCACCGCGCCCGAACCCGGCGTCGTCGGGCTTGCCGCTGCATCCGAGCCGCCGGTAAATTGACCACCAGCGATGACGCGCGGCTGATGGGCGCCGCGCTGGCCCTGGCGCAGCGCGGCGTCGGCCTGACCCGGCCCAACCCATCGGTCGGCTGCATCATCGTGCGCGATGCCCGCACCATAGCCCGCGGCTGGACCCAGCCCGGCGGGCGACCGCACGCCGAAGCCATGGCGCTCGCCCACTGTGACGCCGCCGGCGCTACCGCTTATGTCACGCTCGAACCCTGCGCCCATGCCAGCGCGCGCGGCCCCGCCTGCGCCGATAGCCTGATCGCCGCCGGCATCGCCCGCGTCGTCATCGCCGCCGGTGACCCCGATCCGCGCACCAATGGCCAGGGCATCGCCCGCCTGCGCGCCGCCGGCATCATCGTCGCAACCGACGTTCGCCGCGCCGAGGCCGAAGCCGTGATGGCCGGCTTCTTCACCCGCCAGCGCCGGCAACGCCCGCATATCACCCTCAAACTCGCCGTCTCGCTCGATGGCAGCATCGCCATGGCCAGCGGGCAAAGCCAATGGATCACCGGCGATCGCGCCCGCGCCCATGGCCATCTCGAACGCGCCCGCGCCGATATGATCATCGTCGGGCGCGGCACGCTCAACGCCGACAAGCCGCGCCTCGATGTCCGCCTGCCCGGCCTTGAAGCGCGCGCCCCCGAAATGGCGGTGCTGAGCCATGATCCGGGCGCGCCCGTCCGCCACATCGCCAGCCTGGCCGCACTCGCCGCCGTCACCGATGCCGATCTCGTGCTTGCCGAAGGTGGTGCCGGCCTTGCTGCCAGCCTGCTCGCCGCCGATCTCGTCGATCGCCTGCTGCTCTACCGCGCCCCCATCCTGATCGGCGGGCTGACGCTGGGCGATATCGGGCTTGCCGATCTGGCCCATGCCCATGGCCGCTGGGCCGCGCAACCGATCGTCGCGCTCGGCGCTGACCGGCTTGAGACTTATACCCGCATCCGATAGCACTGCCCAAACTCCCTCCCCCTTGCGGGGAGGGCGACTCGGCAACGCCGAGCGGGGTGGGGGTTCGCGCGCGGCGACAAGTGAACCCCCACCCCGCTCGCTGCGCGAGTCGCCCTCCCCGCAAGGGGGAGGGAGGCA